>JAKSBJ010000019.1 GCA_022361195.1 Flavobacteriales bacterium | reverse complement strand
TAAAACCTCCGTAAACCATCCTGCTGGCATCAAAAATCATTCGTTCCGCATCAACCAATGGAGCAACTAAATTGGCCATTCTTGAATCGGTTGGAACCTGTTTATTGGCCAAATCACGAACCTCCTTTGAAGGAAAAACAACCCAGCCAAACACAATCACTTCATCTTCTTTTGCTTCTACAGCCTCAACGAAAGAACATGTGCCCTCCAAACTCAAATCATCTCCAACATACTCAAAATAAGCAAGTGCACCATACTCCTTCCAAACCTCAGCCACCTGCTCGGCTATTTTTTTGTATTCGTCCAAATGAATCCGCGAAATCGGAAAAATGAAACCATCTATATAATTGTTCATACTCTTTTTTTGCTTTGATAATACTCCCCGGTTTCCAAAACCCAACCACTTAGTTTTCCGTCAATCTTACAACCTTGATCCACATTAATGACGTTATGCATTTTAATGGGTTTTTCTATGCCGTAATTGGATGTTGGTGTATGGCCAATAAAGATTTGTTTAAATCCTCCAAAATTCTCAACATCCTGCGTATTTGCTCCCTCCTTTTCCAATCCCCAAATTTGTACAGCCTTTTCAAACAATGAACGGTTCCAAAAAAGGGAATTTCGATCAAACTCTACCCCCTCTAAAAAAGGCTGTTTATAATCAAACCCGGCATGGACAAATAGCACTTCATTCTCAATATAAAAGTTCTGTAGTTTATCATAAAAATTTGCCCGATGATATTCTCTTTTTGTGTCTGGAATTGCCAGGTATGATTCATAGGTTGAAAGCCCTCCATTTTTAATCCAGTTAAAGTACTTTGCCTTTATTAAATCCTGATTTTCAAAATTCAGAAAGTCTTTATTGAGAATATCCAGAAACCATTGGTCATGATTGCCTTTAAGGTAGACGTGTCTATCGCTAGATGCTTTTTGAAGATCGATTAAAAAATCAACTAATTCAACCGATTCTGGCCATCCATCCACATAATCTCCAATGCAAATCAATCTGTCTTTTTGATTATCGAATTCACAGAGAGCTAACAAGTCCTTTAATGACAAATAACTTCCATGTATGTCTCCGATAACTATTGTTCTCATTTGATTGAGGATGACGCCCGACTAAATATATGTATTTATGTGATCGTGCGCGGTACAGTAGCTATAAATTGTTCTGTTATTCCATCAGTCCTAAAAGAGTAGTTAGGAGAACTTTAAGTTTTATTGGTAGCTCTGCTTTTCCAGTTGATTAATTCCAGCAATAAATGCAGCCAGATCCTTTTGAAATTGGCCTGAGAATTTTCCAAAATAGATATCGATTTCGGGATGACTTTCGACAGAACAGCCATTGGCATTTTCCATGGTTTCATTACCAATACAGTCTCCATATTTTCCATTCCCGTACATGGTAAAGATCAAATTTAGCGGACAATCTCCGTTGGGCTTGGTTATTTCCCAATTCTCTATAAACTCATAGACCGATTCATAGGTGCGAATTACCCATTTGGATTTCTTTAATTCGGATTTTAATTGATCGAGATGGGCTTTACTCATTTTTTGGTTGACTAAGCTATGTTTATTTCAATAAGGGTACAATGTTCTCACCAAACCATTTTCGAGAATGAGAAAATCGATCTTCATTGTGATCTTCTGCATCAAAAACTCTCTGCATAAAATTAGAGGTAATTTCTTTGTCAACTCCCAGTTTGAATCCTATTTCACTTATCCTTTCTACCACTGAAACTCTATCTTCCACCTCTTCATCATCCATTAAATCATAATACTCAATCAGTAAAGTGGCAATTAAAGCATTCGTATTTAATCCAAAATTGGCATAGACCTCATCCCGTTCAATTTCATTATAAATAATCTTTTGCTCGGTGTCATTGAACAGGAAAGTGTAAAATGAATCCCCTTGTCCTGAATCACAAATTGGAACTACCTTGTATCCCTTATAAATTGAATAATTTGCAATGGTTGGCAAATAGTAATAAGCCCCCTCGGGATAATTCATGACATAAGATAAACTCTTATCAATTGACTTTATCGCATCAATGGCCTCCAAAAACTCTTGGGGAAATCCGAATTGAATTAAGACCTCTTTCCTATTTTTTTCTTCAACTAAGTTCATCTTTTCAGCTGGATTTTATGTTTTTTCACATCCCGTCTTCTCTGTCCGAAAGCCAATTTTTGTATTTAGCTTTTAATCGGTCCCTTTTTTCAGTAGAATCAACAATGATATCTACCCCGCCGTCATAAGGCGCAAGGATACAACTCCCCAAAGGACTTACGAACATTGCTCTTATTTCGTCATCAGCAATGGCTTTTAGCATTTCATTATGGCCATTCTTTTTCCATTTTTCAATCTTTACGAAAATGTCAAAGAACTGCCCTTCCTCATAGTCTCCTGGCTTTTCTTTGTGCAAGTCAATGCTCAGAACCTTTTGAAATTCACCAAACTCAGTTAACTCCTTATAGCTATCATTGGTTCCTTCCATCACATAAAGCCCAAAAGAAATTGCGATTTCTGTCCCTTCCTCAATCAAATCATCAATTAGTTGATTTTGTCGATCTAAAATGATGTTGTATTCCTTTGCAGACTCAGCATACCTTTTTGATTCAGGCAAACTGTGAATTCTAAACCATCTATTGGGATATACCCATTTTAATTCGTGCTTTATAGGCAGGGATTCGGGATATTCCTTCATCCAGTAGGCTATGAATTCGTTTTCTGTCATTTTGGAGGTTTGCTAGTGATTGCGATAAACACTAAATCGCCTTTTTGCTTGGTACTAGTCTTTATTGATTAATTCTCCGATAGGTTATTGTGTCTATCACAATTGTCTCTTTCCACGTAGCTCCGTCTCTAATTTCAATTTCAAAAGAAGCTTCTTCGAGATTTCTTTGGGCATGAAATACAAGCATTGGAAATGGATGACCAAGACTTTTTTTACTGTTAACCATTTTTCCAGGACTGATGAAATTCAAATCAACCACACCAAGTTCAAGTGGAACGATCAATTGGTAAGAACCTGTTAATCGTTTTTCATTTTCTTTAATATTTGGGTCACCAATTGATTCCCAGGCTTTCTCTAAAATCAAATTTTTAAAAACAGTATATGTTCCATTAACCTCTATACTGTCTATGTCAGGTTTGAATTCAGCAATGAAATAATCATTTTCTATAGAGTAATCTTTGTTAGGAGAATATCCACTGTAATACAACTTGTAATGAATGAAGTTAGTATAAATGAAGTAGCCCAAAAAGGCAATAACCAATACCACAACTATTGAAACACCTATTTTACGTCTATTTTTCATCTAATTATTCCTTCAAGCAATTTGTACAGTTCTTCTTCATTTTTCATTGAAAGATACATTTCAATTCTTCTTTTCCTTCAAGAAAGTCCATGATTTTCTGTGTATCATGAAATTCACTCTTTATCATCTTTTTTAGCTCAGGATAATGAGCTGATGTTTTAATAAACAGACCAAAAAAGTAGGGATCAATACTTTCAAAAGAGGTTATTGGATAAGAGCAGGTTTCAAGAATTTGGCCGTTTTTCCTGTTTTCGTACCTGTTATGCTCTCCATGTTCTTCTACTAGTTCCCAATCTCTTAATTCGTTTGTTTGATAATCATTCAAAAGTATTCTACTGAGTTCCAGATAATCTTTTATGGCTTGTTTCACCTCTTCAACATGCTGTTTTATGGTAATTTCTGAGACCAATGAGATAATGGTTATTGTGAGGGTGCTTTCCCAAACTCCACTCTTAAAAACCGTATAATTTTCAGGGAGTTGTTCTTTGAGTTGAGCTATTAATTGAACCTCATCTTTTGAGTCGATTTCATCTCTCGGAAATTCAAGAACCAGATGTTCCTCCCGAGTCAAATCTTTGATGGTCTCAAGGGCAGGAATTGCATCAATATTTTCACAAAACAGTTTCATGTTAAACTATAAGCCATAATGATCTTCCCTTATTCTTTCATCAATTTAATAACGAATTCCTCATTTCCCGATCTAACCTTCAAGAAATACATTCCAGCAGCACCTTCAAAAGCTAAATCAGCTAGTTGGTTACTCTGATAAACCTTAGAATGAATTACTTTTCCATTTAAATCGACAATCTTGATTTCAGTTTCGTTTTCAAATTGGGTCAAATCTATTGTCAGTTGGCCGTTTGTAGGATTGGGAGAAATTACAAGCTGAGAAGCAGATGTTTCAGTTAAACTCGCGACAGTTGGATTAACCTTTAATTTCAATCCAACTGGTCGATGATCAGAAATGTAATAATCATAATCTTCCAATCCACCTGACATGAAATTGTCCACTTTGATGGTTTGAATTTCTGATCCCGGATTTGAAAATTCAGTAAAGATCTCATTCGTTATTAAAATATGATCCAGATGAGAAGGCCATCCCGGAAAAGACCAGTCTGTTGAAGGGCCGCTGGCAATAGCATCATCCGCAAACAAATAGTTGACCGAATCGTCTAAAAATAGCTGAAAAACATTGTTTTCAACCTCATCAGTTAGTACATCATTCAAGTCTCCAATCACAATGACACGAGATGAAGAAAAGTTTGCGTCAATGTATTGTTTGAGTAGAGAATTGGCTTCAAATCGTCTAAACTCCTCATCAGAATAATTGCCCATATCCAGTATTCCATCACCACAGCATTTGAAATGATTGTTAATGACAATAAAATCCTCTTCCATGAATTTAAGCTCCATGACCAAAGGTGATCTTGGAAAAACATTCCAATACGGAGATGTATCATAGATTTTATAAATGGATTGAATACTTATGGTACTGGTCTTGTAGATGTAGGCTAGTCCTCCAAACCAATCATTATCCATAAAGAGATCATAACCTTCAATGTTATTCACCATTTGCCGACATACAGTGGAGTCATCTATTTCTTGCAAGCCAATCAAATCCACATCAAGGGATTCAATAATTTTACTTACCGAATCGACCGTTGTAGATCCACTTTTAGGGAACCACTCAATATTCCAACTAACAACTTCAAAAGTTGAGTCTGTACCAAAGGAAATATCATCCAGGCTTTGGGAATACATTCTTCCACTGAACAATGAAACAAGGACAATTGATAGTATGCTAGCGTATAATTTCCTCAAGTTTTAATGTTTTTCATTAAACAAGGGATAATATAGCCTTAATTTCTAATTTTTGCCAGCATTTGCCTTAAAGCAAGATTGTTTTGAAGATTGATCAAATACTTAATGCAGCCTATATCCAAGTTGTGGTAATTCTAAGTAATTCCATAGTTCTAACGCCATATAACCTTTACAAAAAAACGAGATAGTTTTATTGTTTTGCTCGACAGTTGTAAAGGAATTTTCATAGTGCAAATTGTATTTGTTATCAACGAGATCAAAGATGCCTTCCTCATACTTTTTGAAGCGTTTTAGCTGATTTTTATTGAGCACAAAGGAATCACCAAATTCGTAAAGGCTTTTGAATTCATCCCGGCTAAGGACATGGTTTGGGTAAATTTCAATTATTCTGAAGGACGCATAGTATTTATCACCGAGTCGACAAAGCCTAAAGGTATAAGTTGTCATTGGCCTTAAGTCACCTGTATTTCCGATGTACTTGGAGGAAATGAATAAAGTATCTTCGTCTTGGAGCTGTTCGATAAAGGAAGGATATGATTCATTAAAAAAATAGCAGCTCAGGTATGCCTTACTCTCATAGAAACCAATGATATATTGGTTCTTTGGAAGCAGGGTGTCAGCTGGAGTATAAACCAACCTAAAGCCTGAAAGTGTTTCATGAGCATTTTCAATCACAATTTCCTGATTACTCACGATCTCAACCTCCTGAACTAAGGTATCCAGTTGTTGACTGATGTTTGTATACAAACCTAAGGTTCCATTAACACCATTTGAAGTAAAGCAAGATGTATCAATACTTAAATTAATTTTCCTTTGACCGTATGCGGAGGTATAAATCCCAATAAAAAACAGAAGTAGTATGTTGATCGTTGTTATTCTCATTTGTGTTAAACTCTTTCAATAGAATTACATCTTGACTCTATAAAGGTTCATCCTAATTTAAATGGGTTTTTGACGGTTATTCAGCCCTATATCTTCGTTGATTTCTTATTCTAATTCCCTTTTCACTTCACAAGGATTTCCAAAAGCTAAGACATTGTCGGGAATATTCTTCGTGACAACACTTCCAGCCCCAATGGTCACATTATTTCCAATGGTCACACCTGGAAAAATAACAGAGTTTCCTCCAATCCATACATTGTCTCCAATTTTTACCGCTTGGGTTGAACTGAGATAACGAGAGCCGTTTTCATTCTCAATGATACGTTCAGATGCTTTTAGTGGATGGTTTGTTGTATAAATTTGGACGTAAGGTGCAATCAACCCATTTTTCCCGATGGTAATTTTGTTGTTGTCCAAAAACATGCAATTTGTATTGACGAATGTATTTTCGCCAATTGAAATATTTTCACCATAATCACAGAAAAAAGGTGCCTCAATCCAAACTCCAGTTCCTTTAAATTCAAAAAGTTCACCTAAAATCCGTTCTCGCTCTTCGATTAATTTTGAATCGAGATTATTATATTCTTGCAGAAGCTTTCTTGCATTATGGTACATCTCTATCAATTCCGGATCTCTGGAATCATAGTAATCACCTTGAAGCATTTTCTGTTTTTCTGTCACTATTGATTTGGTATTATGAATATTCATCGTAAAAAAACACTCGCTCGTTCTCGCCATTTTTATCAAGGTAGGTCCACTTACCTAGTTTCACTTCATCTCCCATTATACCTTTACAGTTACTCACAAAATCTCTTTGTCATAGTAGGGCTCATCGCCACTTTCCATGGACCAGGTATTGGTTGTTTTAATTATTTTCATTTGTCCAAATTGAAGGAAAGTTCTTTCTTTAATCTATTATTTTTGATTTCCTTTTTACATTTCATGACCAACTCACGCTCATTCAAATTACATCCTATTTGCATTAGAAGATAGTCTCTCAATTTAACATCTCCAGCTCTGATTTTGGGATCCAAATTAAATACTT
>JAKSBJ010000383.1 GCA_022361195.1 Flavobacteriales bacterium | reverse complement strand
TCCTTGCTTCCTTTTAAAACAACATTCACACCCGGCAATGGATAATTTTGGTCATCGGATACTATGCCTTTGACAACATATTGCTGTTGAGCAATGACTTCTACTTTGGCTGTTGTGTTTTGTGCTTGTAGTGGTGGTGAAATGGCTAAAGCCATCAATGAGATGCTTGCAATACCAATTCCCTTTTTTAGAAGATTCGATATGGGATTTTGTACCTGAGAGCTTCTAAAGCGACCACATACATCTTTTGTTTTTAAACTAAAAAACGACAAGACCTCTGAATTTGACATTTGTGAGAAGTCAATAACCTCTTTCTGACAGCTATTGCAAAAACCACCCTTGGCAGTCTTTTCGAATTCGTTGAAGTTTTCGCTGCAAGGCTTGTTGACTCGAATCTGAACTGAATTTTTCATATCATTTGGTTTTACGATTACAAAACCAAACTAGTAGAAGAAAGAGTACTTTAAAATCGAAAAAGAGGTAGGTCGAACTTCAAATGAGGGAAAAACCCATTTCATTGAGTAAGCCTTTTTGAAAAAAACGAGTAAAGGGCCTTATAACGATTTAAGTAGCCCACCATCAATGGGAATATTTGTTCCGTTGATATAGGCGGCCTTTTCCGAAGCTAAAAAAGTTGCCAAGTAACCATATTCTTCAGGTTTGCCTATTCGTTTGGCCGGCACTTGCTGTTCCATAGCTTTTCTAACTTCAGCTTCGCTGACACCCATTTTTTTTGCTTTGATTGCATTTAGCTGTGCGATACGTTCGGTATCAAAATAACCTGTGAGTATATTGTTTACAGTGATACCATTTTTGGCAACATCAAGTGACAAACCTTTTGCCCAAGTAACGACCGCAGCACGAATAGTATTTGAAAGTGCCAAATAGTTGAGGGGTTCTTTTACGGAGACAGAGGCTACGTTAATAATCCTACCCCACTCATTTCTTTGCATGTGCAGTAAAGCAAGCTCAGTGGTAAGGACAACTGATTTAAAAAGTAAATCAAAGGCATTTTGGTAATCGTTAACCTTTTTCTCCAATGCTCCGCCAGCTTCTGGTCCTTGGGTATTGTTGATTAATATGTCAACATTGTTAGTTTTGAAAAAAGAAGTTATCTGCTTTTTATAGGCTTCAAAATTGGTGAAATCTACTTGTATATAGTTGTGTTTTTGACCTTCGTTTTTGGGTAAACCTTCAATTATGGCCTGCATTTTATCCGCACTCCGAGCCATAAGGGTGACACTAGCTCCACTTTCTGCCAAT
>JAKSBJ010000250.1 GCA_022361195.1 Flavobacteriales bacterium | reverse complement strand
TACAGGTAGATCTTTATAACTCTTAGGACTGCTTTTAAAAATTTCACAGTGGTGAGGACAGTTCATTGGTTTTAACAAAAACTCTTCTCCTTCGTGTGGTGTTGTAATTGGACGGAATGAATCTTCACCATATTTGGCATAATGCCCTGAAGTTTCATACAAATCCTTGTGTCCAATATGAGGTGATATCACAGGATCATATCCCGATTTCTTTTGAGCTGTTTTTAAGAAATTCTCTAATCTTTCTCTTAATGCTGCACCTTTTGGTAACCAAAGTGGTAATCCTTGTCCAACACGCTGTGAGAAGGTAAATAATTCCAATTCTTTTCCTAGTTTTCGATGATCACGCTTTTTAGCTTCTTCAATCATCTCAAGGTATTCAGTTAACTCTTTGTTTTTAGGGAAAGTAATTCCGTAAATACGTGTTAATTGTTGGCGGTTTTCGTCACCTCTCCAATAAGCTCCTGCAATAGAAGTTAATTTAATTGCTTTAATGAATCCGGTGTGGGGAACATGAGGTCCACGACAAAGGTCTGTGAAATTACCTTGTGTATAAAAGGTAATACTCCCATCTTCCAAACCATCAATCAATTCTAGTTTATATTCATCACCTTTTTCAGTGAAATATTCAATGGCATCCGCTTTTGAAATCTCTTTTCTAACGAAAGGATTTTTCTGAGAAGCCAAATCTTTCATTTTTTTCTCAATTTTCGGTAAATCCTCATCCGTAATGTGATGACCACCTAAATCGATATCATAATAAAAGCCATTTTCAATTGGAGGTCCAATTGCTAATTTCGTTCCCGGATACAAAGCTTCAATAGCTTCTGCCATTAAGTGAGCTGAGGAATGCCACATGGTTGATTTACCACCTTCGTCATTCCAGGTCAATAGCTTAAGATCAACATTTTCATTAATTGGGCGCATGGAGTCAATAACCTCTCCATTAACTTCCGCTGCCAAAACATTTCTGGCCAAACCTTCGCTAATGCTACGAGCCACGTCTAAAGCAGTTGATCCTTCTGGATACTCTCTTACCGAACCATCGGGAAGTGTAACTTCTATCATTTCAAATTTGTTTTTAAGTCTTGCAAAAATAAAAAAACCCTGACTAATTAGTCAGGGTTCAATCAATATGTTAATTTAATTTTTTAGTTCTTATAACCCATGACCAAAATTATAGCGCCTCTCTCTTTCATGGTCGGCTTTTTATTCTCGGCTCCCGGGGTGGCAGGAATCACATAATCAACAAAAACTCTTTTGAGTCTTGTCGCATTTGATTTTTTGCTTTTATAAGCTTCATTTAATGCCGATGATTCAATTACTTTATTCTTTCCTTGAATACCATTGAACTCTGTTAACAAAACACGGTTAGCTTGTGTTTTATCTTTGTCATAGATTTGAATGGTGATATCATTTGGAAGAGACTTTCCATTGAAAGAAAATCGATAATCGGTATTATTAAATAGATAGATTTCAACCTCCTTAGTTTGTTTGTATGTTTTGAAGTTAAAATAAGTCACTTTTGAACCATCAAAACGATAAGGTTTCAATTCATCTTTTGCCTCTGCTTTTTGAGTGGCAATATTTTCTTTAAATTCAGTAAGATTAGAAGCTGTTTGAGCGAATAAAACTACTAATCCAAATATGGCTAATGTTGTTAACGTCTTTTTCATACTTTCCTACTTTTATCCTTCAGTAATTTTGGCTCTTAAATCTTTAATTAAGCTTCCAAGCTCTTCAAACTCATTGTCCTGTAGTGTCAACTCCTCAGCACTTTCATCTTCGTAAAAGGCGTTCACAGAATCAAAACCGTCAAAGGTAGTTTGGATATGTTCAAGATCCGAAATAACCCATTCAAGTTCCGTGCCACTGTTTCTAGGATCCTTTAATCCCTTAATAATATTTCCTAAAATAGCCATTTGCTCAGTTAGCTGAGCTCCAACTCCATCCTTGTTCTGATTGTTCTCGAAATCGTATACTCCTAAGTACATTCCTTCTGTCCATGCACCAGCAAAGTGGATTGCTGAAGTATGCTGCATATCGTTCTCCTCCATGTACTCTTCGGTACGCTCATGAATTTCGATCATTAAGATTTCAATCGAATCTTTATCTTCCAAATTCGCATCGAAACGTCTCATCAAATCTTCATTTTCAAAAACAGCTTCCATTCCAATCTCTCCAGCCAGGTCAGTAATTGCAGTTAAGAATTTACGACCTTCATTTGCTTGTTCGTTAAGAACACAGTAAGCCATATCTGCAGAGTAAACTCCAAAATTGAGCATTTGCTTTAGCTCTTCTGTGTGGTTAGATGCGTTGGATACATCACTCGTTGCGTCTGAGTTGTATTCCAAACCTGATTTTTTAAAGATACTTGCTACTTGCAATGGAGATGGAAGATGATAATCTTCATCCGGAGATTCAAATAAATCTGCATCCAGCTCGTCTTCAGCTGTGGTATCGACTTCTACGGTATTGATGTCAGAAGGCTCCTCTCCACCACATGATGTGAGAAAGGCTCCAATTCCTAGGGCTACAATTCCAATTGCCAATTTTGATAGTTTCATTAGAGAAAGTTTTATTAATCAAGGCTAAAAATATGAAATGATTTTGAAATCAACTCAAAAATACTGATAATTTTACGCCTAAATGCTTGAGTTTACGTCAAGCTAACCCAAAACTTCTTGCTGAAAAAAATAGCTGAAATAGAAGCGTTTAGGAGCGTTATGTTGTCTCCTGTTTTGATGGCTCTGATTACTTTACTGATTGGGGTTTTAACTAGCTTTTATTTTGAAGTTAAGATTCCAATTTACCTGCTTATCCTTTTAGCATTGTTGCAAGCAGTTTGGGGAATTAAAAAGGTATCCGTTAAACGGCAGTTTAACTATTTTTCGGCCGTTAACTTTTGTGTTCTTTTCTTTTTTATAGGAGGGTATCTTGGTAATCAGTCCAAAATGATCAATCATTCTGATTATTTTAAAAATATAGAGGAGAATGATGAACCAATTTATCAAATCAGATTGGTCGAAGAGCCTGTAGAAAAACAAGCTTCTTATAAATGTTTAGCTGAGGTGCAAGCGGTCGATTCAAAGTCCAGTAAAGGAACAGTTTTGCTTTATTTTGAAAAAGGGCATAAGTCTGAGAAATTGCAGTATGGTGATGTCATTTTGGCCAAAACACCTTTACAAGAAATTACCAACAAAGGGAATCCAAAAGAATTTGATTACCGCCATTTTATGGAGGTGAAAGGCATTTATCATCAGGGGTATGTAAAGGAAGAAAATTGGTTACTGAGTGGATCATCAGCTTCTTCTTCTTACCAGTTCATTATTGATGTAAGAAGTTTTTTGGAGCGTTCGTTAGAGCAAACGGTTTTAAAAAAGGAAAATTTGGCTGTTGCAAAGGCGTTGACCTTGGGGCAGAAGGATGAGCTTGATGCAGCTTTAAAACAAGCTTATGCCAGCTCAGGTGTTATGCATATTCTGGCCGTTTCTGGTTTGCATGTTGGTATAATCATGATGATTACTGGCTTTTTTCTCAAGCCTTTAAAACGACTGAGAGGAGGTAACTGGATTTACCTTTCTCTGATGTTGGTGATTATTTGGTTCTTTGCTTTGCTAACAGGACTTTCACCATCTGTTTTTCGAGCATCAGTAATGTTTTCGTTCGTACTTCTGGGATTAGAGTTAGAGCGGGAAACATCCGTTTATCAATCCTTGATGGTTTCTGCATTGGTTTTGATTTTAATCCAGCCATTTATCATTTTTGAAATGGGATTCCAGCTGAGTTATTTAGCTGTATTGAGTATTGTTTACTGGCAACCTAAGTTGTATAAACTGTTTCATGTTCCAACTTGGTTAGGGGACAAGGTTTGGCAATTGACAACTGTTTCCATTGCTGCTCAAATAGGAACATTTCCACTGGGCTTATTTTATTTTCATCAGTTTCCAAATTACTTCTTGCTAACCAATTTGATCGTTATTCCATTGGCTTTTATTGTTTTGGGTGCTTTATTGCTGTTTATTAGTCTTTCGTGGTGGAGCTTTTTGGCTGAGATGGTTGCCATCATTTTAGATGTTCTGTTGACCTTCATGAATACCGTTGTGAAATGGACCGAACAATTACCAATGGCTGTCAGTCAGGGGATTTTTATCAGTGCAATTGAGTTGATTTTGGTCTATCTTATTTTGGTGTTTTTTAGTCAAGGGTTTTTCAAAAAAAGAAGTCGTTGGTTTATAGTAGGAATGGCCTCATTGGTTATACTATTTGGATTGAGAATAAATGATCATTGGGGATTTGAAGGACAGCAGGAAGTGGTATTCTACAATTCATCACAAGGAGTAGCTATTGATGTTTGGAAAGGGAAAGAGAATTATTTCATGGCAACGAGAGATGTCGATGAGCAAGAACTGGATTATACGGTACGTTCATATTGGCAGTATCGTGGAGGTTTTCAAGATGCAACTCAAGCTGAAAATTTAGGTGGAGCCGGGTTTTATCGTTTGGGAGAAAAGCTACTTTTTATCTCGGATAGTACAGGAATAAAGGAATTGGAAGGAATTCCTAAAGCAGATTATGTTTACCTCTACAATGTCAATTACATTCGGAAAGATTTATTGCACAATTGGAAAGAAAAGGCTGAGAAGATTGTTTTGGGCAATGGAATTAGCTATTCGTGTCGAAACTTTGTAGCCAAGATGTTAAAGGATAAAGTGCACAATTTAAAGCAAGATGGTGCATTTGCTTTTAGCTTTTAATTGGGACAAAGAAAAATCCTTATTCACTAGCGTTGAACGTCTTTTTTATACAGAATCTTAGTGGAGTTACTCTTTTTCCCAATAGCACTATTTTCAACCGCATCAATTACTTGATAATTATTGTCTACTTTAACAATATGCTCATAGTAAACAGTAATTCCATCATTGGTTTGAATATTAGACCAAAAATGAATGCTATAATACTCTGCTCGCTCAACGAAATTATCTACCTCATGTTGGGCTTCGGAATAAGAGGTTGAGAGAGAGACATGTTCTTGTTTATAATCTTCTTCTGACTTTTTGTAATTCCCATTCTTCATGGTTCGTTCTAACGTAGTCAGTTTATCTTTAAACATTCGGGCGCGCATTACAGCAATGAAATATTCATCTGTATAAAAGGCTCTGAAATGTTCAAATTTATAATCAGAATGGCTAAAGAATGTTGAGTCAGCCCAAGAAATGACAGCCGTTTTTACCTTCTTTTCATCCTCGGTTGAATCAATTTCCTGATCTGGTGGAGGAGTGGATGGAGATAGTAAGAAGAATCCCAATAGGGCGATAATAGCGTTCATACCTTAGTGCTTGAAGTAAGTGTCAAATGGACGTTCCATTTGATAGATACCATTGATTTCATAATACTCTGAAAATTCCACCATCACGACATTGGTATCTAATTGATTCTCATAAGATCCCATAAATTTATGAAAAAAATAGTAACCTCCCTGCTCCGGTTCAGCCTGTGGTTTTTCAAACAAAGTGGAGAATTCTAATGGAGAGTAATTATGAATATCGGTCCGTTCTTCCCAAATATAAGCAGATACATTTCGTTCCAAAATCACATCAGGATCAAAAGTGCCGTTCTTTTTTACATAATAGCAAAGTTCAATGGTGTGTTCTAAAAAATCCGATTTGGCTGAGATTCCTTCAATCTCTTCTAAACGAGCTTTAAAAAAGTCATAAAAGTTCTTACTCAATTGTTTACTGCTGTAGTAGGTTTCAGCTAAAAAGATGGTGTATTCATTGAAGTAATAGATTAAAGCATCCTCATACTTTTTATCCATTTCCAATAAAATTTGAGCCTGAACATCTTTTATACCAAGTGTGTCATTTAAGATAAATTTCGATTCCAGAACATGGACAGTAGATTCATCCTCTTTTAGAGTGAAAAAATGCTCTAATTCAATTGTTCGTTCAATGTTTTTTGCTTCAATTAGTTGCTTTAAACTGTCAATTTTCGCTTCAGGTTTTGGAGTTGTTTTTTGTAATTTCTCCAACTCAGCTAATTGAACAGGTTTAATGATTTTAATTTCACTAAAACCAAAAGGAGCATATTCAGAATCTCCTTTTCCCTGATTAACATAAGCTTTTACCGTTTTTTCAGACTTTTCCTGAAGGGATTCTTGTTTTACGGGAGGTGGAGGAGCCAACAATTGGTCCATTACAAAACAGCCCGGTAAAATGGAGGCAACAAGGCCCAATAGAATTATTTTCTTTAACATGCGATCTTGAATTAGTCAAAATACCGCAATTATTGTACCTAAAAAAGAAAGAAGTACTTCTCCTTGTATCTTTTAGTATAAATCGGCTTATCGAATCATTACCGGCATCACCAACATCAAGATGTCTTCTCCTTCTTTATTCTCTGCAGGAAGAAGAATTCCAGCCTTATTTGGCTCACTCATTTCAAGAATTACTTCCTGAGTATTAATGTGGTTTAGCATTTCCATTAAGAATTTGGAGTTGAATCCAATTTCCATATCGTCTCCAGCGTAATTACACGTTAAACGCTCTTTTGCCTCGTTAGAGAAATCAAGATCTTCTGCTGAAATCGTCAACTCGCTTCCGGCAACTTTTAACTTAACCTGGTGAGTTGTTTTATTTGAGAAAATGGAAACCCTTTTAATCGAGTTTAAGAAAGAAAGACGATCAACGGTTAACACATTCGGATTCTCAACCGGAATTACAGCTTCATAATTTGGATACTTTCCATCAATTAATCGGCTGGTTAATTCAATAGAACCAAAGTTAAAACGAGCAATCGTTTCATTGTATGATAAAGAAACTTCCTCTTCACCTGTTAAGTTTTGTTTTAACAAGTTCAATGGCTTCTTTGGCAAAATAAAATCGGCCGATTGGCTTGCTCCAGCATCCGAACGACCATATTTAACCAATTTGTGAGCATCTGTAGCTACAAAAATCAACTGATCTGATGAAAACTGGCAAAATACTCCGCTCATTACTGGTCTTAACTCATCGTTTCCAGTAGCAAAAAGCGTTTTTTCAATTGCATTAGAGATAATATCTCCTGATATAGTTAAAGCATTTGGATTGTCAATTTCCGGAGACTTAGGGAAATCATCAGCATTTTGTCCTACCAATTTATATTTACCATAATCAGACGAAATTTCAATTCCAAAATTGGACGAATCAATATGAAAAGAAAGTGGTTGATTTGAAAAGTTCTTTAAAGTATCCAGTAACAATCGTGCTGGAATAGCTACACGACCATCTTCTTTTGCCTCATCCGGGCGTACCGAAGTTTTCATTGTATTTTCCAAATCTGAAGCAGAAATGGTCAATTCCCCTGCTTGCAATTCAAATAGAAAATTGTCCAAAATGGGTAAAGAATTGTTAGTGTTTAAAACTCCACCAATACTTTGTAGGTTTTTCAGTAGTGCAGAACTGGAGATAATAAAATTCATAAAATCCGGTTTAGTGTTATATTGCTTTAATCAACGCAAATATAGTTGCGTTTAGGATTAAATGGAAAACGAAAAAATCTTTTTTATCAACATCTTAATAACGTTGTTTTTTCTGCTGATAACAAGCAATTTTGAGAAGCTGTCAAAATGTGATTTCAACAAATTATGACGTTCTGTCACCTTTCAAAAGTCTAATCAATCTGTTCTGTCACAAAAAACTGACGGAATTGCCATAATTTTCCGATGGCATAGTCATTGACCTATTGAAATCAAATTTGAAATCGTAATACAACAGATATGAGTAAAATTATTGGAATCGACTTGGGAACTACGAACTCTTGTGTTTCTGTGATGGAGGGAAATGAACCTGTCGTGATCACAAACGCTGAAGGGAAAAGAACAACTCCTTCGGTTGTAGCCTTTGTTGAAGGTGGTGAACGAAAAGTAGGTGATCCGGCAAAAAGACAAGCCATCACAAATCCTACTAAAACCATTTATTCGATTAAGCGATTTATGGGAACATCATTTGACAAATTAAATGATGAAGTGGAGCGAGTTCCTTATGAAGTTGTAAAGGGAGATAACAATACTCCAAGAGTAAAAATAGACGACAAACTTTATACTCCTCAAGAAATTAGTGCAATGGTTCTTCAAAAGATGAAGAAAACCGCTGAGGATTATTTAGGACAAAAAGTAACTGAGGCTGTAATTACAGTTCCTGCTTACTTTAATGATTCGCAACGTCAGGCAACAAAAGAAGCTGGAGAAATTGCTGGATTAACCGTTAAAAGAATTATCAATGAGCCTACAGCTGCAGCTTTGGCTTACGGATTAGATAAAAAGACAGAAGATCAAAAGATCATCGTATTTGACTTTGGTGGAGGTACACATGATGTTTCTGTATTGGAATTAGGAGATGGAGTATTTGAAGTATTATCAACAGATGGTGATACACACTTAGGTGGGGATGATGTAGATGATAAAATCATCAACTGGTTGGCAGAAGAGTTTAAGAAAGATGAGGGGATTGATTTGAGAGAAGACCCAATGGCGCTTCAACGACTTAAAGAAGCTGCTGAGAAGGCAAAAATTGAGTTGTCGTCAACGACTTCAACGGAGATTAACCTTCCTTACATCATGCCAGTGAATGGAATTCCAAAACACTTGGTTAGAACATTGTCAAGAGCGGTATTTGAGCAATTGATCGATGATTTGGTAAAAAGAACAATTGAGCCTTGTAAAACAGCTTTACAAAACGCAGGATTGTCAACTTCTGATATTGATGAAATTATCTTAGTAGGTGGATCAACAAGAATTCCAGCTATTCAAGAAGCGGTTAAAAGTTTCTTCGGAAAAGATCCTTCTAAAGGAGTAAATCCAGATGAGGTAGTTGCAGTTGGTGCTGCTATTCAAGGTGGAGTTTTAACCGGAGAGGTAAAAGATGTATTATTATTGGATGTAACACCACTTTCATTGGGAATTGAAACCATGGGAGGTGTAATGACTAAGTTGATTGAGGCGAACACAACTATTCCAACTAAGAAATCGGAAGTGTTCTCAACGGCATCAGATAACCAACCGGCAGTAGATATTCACGTTCTTCAAGGAGAGCGTCCAATGGCAGCTGACAATAAAACTTTAGGAAGATTTCAGTTAACGGATATTCCACCAGCACGAAGAGGTGAACCACAAATTGAAGTAACTTTTGATATCGATGCTAATGGAATCATGAGTATTTCTGCAAAAGACAAAGCAACTGGAAAAGAGCAATCAATCAGAATTGAGTCTTCTTCGGGATTGTCAGATGAGGAAATTGCAAAAATGAAAGCAGAAGCTGAGGCAAATGCAGAAGCTGATAAGAAGAAAAAGGAAGAAGTAGAAAAATTAAATTCTGCTGATGCTATGATCTTCCAAACTGAGAAGCAATTAAACGAGTACGGAGATAAAATTCCGGCCGACAAAAAAGAACCGATCGATCAAGCTTTGGCTGAACTAAAAACAGCTCACGAAGCAAAAGATTTGGATAAGATTGATGCAGCAATGGAAAAATTAAATACAGTTTTCCAGGCAGCGTCACAAGATATGTACGCTCAACAAGGTGCTGAAGGTGCCGGAGCTGATTCGGGTGCAGATGCTGGAGCAAACGCAGGAGGGGACTCGAACGCAGAAGCTGAGGATGTTGATTTTGAAGAGGTAGAGGAGGATAAATAAACCTTTTAAGCGTGCAAGCTTAATTAGACCAAAGCAAATGGCCGTTTCTGATTATCAGAAACGGCTTTTTTTATCGTTTAGATAAAGAATTTTACTTTTGCTGCCTATGCCGGGAAAAATAATCATCCGTTTGTTAGTATTGACGTTCTGTTTGACATCTGCTTTGTCTTGTCAGAAAGAAGAAACAAAGGAGGTTTCTTACGGTGAAGAGTTGAATTTATTTATTCCTGCTTCTTCAGAACAGATTTTAGATTCACTCAAGAATGTAGCTCTTCAACAAGAGTTGATTACTCAAAACGAAAAAAAATATGTTCCAGCTGGTTTAGTCGTAAAAGGAGATACAATTCCAATTGACATTAGGTTAAAAGGAGATCAAACAGACCACCTTGTCAATGAAAAGATTTCCTATCGAATTAAATTACCAAAGAACATACGATTCTATAATTGTCGCACATTTTCCATTCAGCATCCTAAAACTCGAAACTATGTGCATGAGTATTTTATGCACCAATTGTTCAAGCGTGAGGCTTTATTAACGACACAATATGATTTTTGCCCTGTCATTATTAATGGTGAAGATAAAGGTGTTTATGCCTTTGAGGGGCATTTCGATGAAGATTTACTAGCGCATTATGGACACATTCCTGGCCCAATTATCAAATTTGATGAAACGGCCTATTGGACCTGGATGAAGAATCCAATCATGAAAGTTCCCATGTTTGATGCTTACCCCATAGCACCATTCAAGAAAAAAAGCATTATCAAAGATTCAAAACGATTAGAAGAATTTTTATTGGCAGCGAATTTGGCCGAATATTACCGTCATGGACATTTACATGCCGATGAGATTTTTGACCTTGAGAAAACAGCCAGGTACTGGGCTCTACTTGATTTTGGAAATATAAAACATTCTCGAATTCATCGAAATCAGCGCTTTTACTACAATCCTACAACAGCGCAGTTGGAGTTTATTGGATTTGACATGTTAGCGGCTGCTAATCCCGATGAAACAATTATGGCCTTTGATGTTTTTAAAAAAGGTGCCAAAGAAATAGGATACTTCCTCGAATATTCTTGTTTTATAAATCCTAAATTTAGAAGCCGATACACTTATTATCTAAATTATTATTCTTCGGATGAATTTGTTGATGGTGTAGAAGAAGAACTTTTGGGTAAAATGAAGGAAGCAGAGGCCTTTATTCAAACCGAGGAGGCAGATTATGTTTTTGACTTTGAATATTATCGAAATCATGCAAAAAATATCCAGGAACAACTGAAAGATTTGGACAAAAGTTGGGATGAATTTTTTACTGCGGAAGCTGTGGAACCCAATTATCATTTCGTTAAACCTTATGACACTTTAAAAGATAAACGCTTTTTTGAACCAACCTCTGTCAGTGCTTACACTTATTGGGATGGAGAAGAGTTTGTGCTACAGTTAGAAAATTATCATCAAGCTGTTGCTAAAGTTTATGCTTATAAACTGAATGAAGATAGTGCCCCAATTGCTTTTGAAGATACTATCATTTTATCGCCTTATGTTGAAGTTGAACGTCCTATTACGGAGATTGGCTTACACTTTAAGCCTGAAAAGATACTTTTCGGAATTGATAACGATCCTGACCTAAAAATAGAGAAAGAAGTATATCCATGGAGACGTCCTAGAGAATTTCATCCAAGAATAGAATTAAAGAAGTCCTTTAAACTCCAATCACCTTATTACACAGTAGAGAGCAATCATCTTACTTTTTTAACCAATTGCCCACCCATTACCGAGCTCATATACATCCCCGAGCAGTTTGAAGTACATATAGCAGCTGGAACCGAACTTCAGTTCAAAAATGGAGGAGGAATTATTGTCAATAACAACCTTTATGCTGAGGGAACAGAAGACAATCCAATAGCAATAAAAGGACTTGAAACGGGAAACCAGGGGATTACCATTTTAAATGCTCAAGAGCTTAAGATGGATCATATATTGGTGAGTAATTTGGAACCATTATCTTATCAGGGCTGGAATACAAAAGCTGGCATAAGTATTTACGAAAGTAAGTGTCACATTTACAATCTAAAATTGAATGCAGGAGGAGGGGATATGGCATTACACTTTATTAGAAGTAACTGTCAATTGAATCAAATCACTCTTTCAAATCAAAGCAAAAAAGGCATTCAAATGGATTATTGTCAGGGGAGTATCAATACCATAACATTTGAGGATGTTAAAGATGTATGTTTAAAATTAAAAGGTTCTCATTCAACACTTTCTAATTTAAAAACGGTCAACTGTAAGCTTGTTGGGCAGCTGTTAGGAGAAAGTGCTCTGGAGGTTGAATCATCAAGTTTTTGGGAGTTAGGAAAGCGTTGGTACAAAGGAGAGCAATCCAAACTAATTTATCAGGGGCATTCTTATTAATTCAAAATTGTTCATCAAAAAAAATGAGCTTGAATAAAAATTTTCAGTTTGAGTTTTTGATGAATTAACAATCTGTCCAATAAAAAATGGCACGGATTTAACAATGTTAAGTCGTTGATAGTTTAGCACTAACTTCCATTCATGGTTAGCAGTGTTAAATAATCCCTAAACATCCAATTAATATTCTTAATCTATGGCCCAAAAAAGTTTAAAATTCATTTAAGAAAGCATAATTTTTAATTGCCGAATTCGCGAAATAGGCTCAATAATTTTGTCTCATATAAAAACAACTCTGGTTAATTATGAAGACAAAATTTTTATTCTTTTCAGCCCTTTGTGCTTCGGGAATCGCAGCAAACGCACAATTGGGTTTCAATCCTCATATCGATTTTACGGTTGAGAGTGATACGGTAATTGTACCGACTTCAATTTTGAAGAAACAAGTAATTTTTATTGGTGGTGTTCACGAAGTTCAAACTACCGATACTTATGGTAACCCTGGTGGAACTTTTCCTGCAAAACAATGGCATGATTTCATCGGATTTACTCCAGATCCAGCTTCATCTGACTTAGGATGGATCTCTGTTAACCATGAAATGGTCGTTGCCGATGACAACATCGGTGATGGTGGAGGTATGACTGTTTTCAAAGTAAAAAGAGATGCAAGCACTGATACCTTGATCATTGTTGAACAAATCTTAGAAGATGGTAGAGAAGGTGAGTTCTTTAACGTTGACTTTGCAAATACTGTAGGTGAAACAGGAATGAACTGCGGCGGTATTCAGGCTGTAGCTGATGGGCGTATCTGGACTGCTGAAGAGTGGTGGAGATATGACAATGAGCACATTTACGATGAAGGTGATGGAATCAGAGATACTTCTGATGTTACTATTGACGGTTCTGGAATTGAAATGGCTGACGGTGAAACAATCCAAAAGTATCAAAACTTCAACTATATGGTTGAAATCGATCCAAAACAAGCTGTAGCGATCAGAAAACAATACAACTGGGGACGTCAACCATTTGAAGGTGGAGTAGTAATGCCAGACAGAAAAACAGTTTATTTAGGTGCTGATAATACACCTGGGATCTTAACTAAATTCGTTGCTGATGCAGCAGGTGATTTCACTTCTGGAACTACTTACTTCTACAAAGAAGATTCTCCGGAAAAATGGATCGAAATTGATAACTCTGATTTGGATGTGATGTTGCACTACCAAGACGAGGCTATCGCAATGGGAGCTACTATGTTTAACCGTTTAGAGTGGGTTGCATATAATCAAGGTGACGGTAATGTTTACCTTACCGAAACTGGAAGAGATAATCCAGCTTCTAAATGGAATGATGAGTTAGCTGATGGAGGAGTTTTTCCTCAGCACCACTTTGACAGAGCAAACAAGCAATACGTAATGGGGCCTGACGATGCTGAGTACAAAGATTACTACGGACGTATCCTTAAATTGGATGTAGAAACTAACGAGATTTCTGTTTTCATGGAAGGTGGACCAGATTTCGCTGCTGATGTAGATGAGTCTGATTATCCTTCAACTCAATTGTCAAACCCTGATGGTCTTGGATTCATCACAATTGAAGGACAGTCTTATATGTTGATTTGTGAAGACTTGAATGGAACTTCAAACGGTCGTGTACCAATGGGATACACTAATAGAACGTGTGAAATGTTCATGTTAGATATGTCAATTGAAAATCCTGATTTAGAAGACTTAGTTCGTATTGCTAGTGTACCTCTAGGAGCGGAAATTACTGGTGTAAGAGCAACTCCTGATGGAAAAACAATCTTGTTTAACTCTCAACACCCTTCTTCATCAAACCCTTATCCTTATAATAACTCATGTACAATTGCCTTGACTGGATTTGACAAAGGATTTGTTTCAACTCCTGAGTTTGAAGCAAACGGTGAAGAGTTAGAACTTTATCCAAACCCTGCTGCTGATTTCATTTACATGAATAAGACAACAGATGTTGGAGTTTATAATGGAACTGGTCAGTTGATCAAAGTTCTAAGAAACGTGGACAGAATTAATGTTTCAAACTTACCAGCTGGAACTTACTATATCCAAACTACTGATAAAGAGACAAAAACTGTGATTGTTCAGTAAAACCCGTCTTTGATTTTTAAATAAGGAGGAATCCCATTTTTCGAAAGAATGATGGGATTCTTCATGCTTTTTCGAATTATGAAAAATACATGGATCATTTTAGTGGCTTTTGTGGGGATCATCAATGGCCATTTATTTGCACAAGAAGGTCTTAAGCCTTCTCAAATCATTCAAAAAAACTTTGTAGAAGAGTATGACGAATTGCTAAAAGAAGCCGATCAGCTTCAACAATTATTGGAAGAAGGAGAAGAAGAATGGACGGCGATTGAAGAGCAGTTTTTTAAGTGTAGGATTGCTTATAAACGAAGCGAGATGTTCTTTGAATACCTTGATCGTGAATTTGTAAAAGATCACATTAATGGAGCACCACTTCCAAAAATTGAGCGAAAAACTCCTGATTTAACAGTATTGGATCCAAGTGGATTTCAAACTTGTGAGGAGGCGCTGGTAGAAGAGGACCTGGACGGATTTAAGAAGCTTTCGGAGAAGTTAAACATGCGCTTGCATGAGTTTCGTGCCACTTTTGGACGCATTAATTTGACAGAGCGTATGGTGTTTGAAGCCATGCGAGAAGAGATTATTCGTTTGACGGCTTTAGGAATTACGGGGTTTGATACTCCATCGGGTATAAATACCATGGCAGAATGTGAAACAGTGATGGGAAAATTAAAGGAGGTTTCTGGATACTATAAAAGTTATATGAAAGCTGATTTGTCGGCTGAGGTGGATCAACTTTTTGTGAAAGGAGAAAATTATTTTGCCAATATCACTTTCGATAATTTTGACCGATTTGGATTCATAACTGATTTTGTAAATCCATCCTATAAATTGATCTTGGATATTCAGCGTTCGCTTTTTGTTGAAACACGTGATTTGGTTTTTGAAACAGAGTTTGCAGTGAACTATAATGCTGAAAGTATTTTTGATACTGATTTTTTAAATTATAGATACTTCTCAGCTTATTCCAATTCAGGAAATGAGGATGAACGAGTTCAACTCGGTAAAATCTTATTTTTCGATCCTATTCTTTCGCATAATAACGAACGTGCTTGTGCTTCTTGCCATGATCCGTCAAAAGGATTTGCAGATGGTAGAGCAAAGAGTTTAGCTTTTGACAAAGAAGGTTTTGTAGATCGTAATTCACCTGGTTTAATTAACGCTGTTTACAATAGTCGTTTTTTCTGGGACGCTCGTGCTACAACCCCTGAAGAGCAAATTGAGCATGTCCTCTTTAACGAAAAAGAATTCAATACTGATTATGATGAAATGATTAGTAAGTTGAAAACGAGTAAAGAATATGTGCAACGATTCAATCAGGCTTATCCAGAGATTAAGGAAATTAGCCGTTATACCATTGTAGCAAGTATTGCATCTTACATTCAGTCTTTACGAACCTTTGATTCGGATTTTGATAAAATGGTGAAAGGCGAAGAAGTAAAGGATGCTGATGAAATTAAGAGAGGTTTTAATGTCTTTGCCGGAAAAGGAGCTTGTGCTACCTGCCACTTTATTCCAACTTTTGCAGGAAATGTTCCGCCATTGTATGAAGAGACAGAAACAGAGGTTTTAGGTGTTCCAAATGTAAAAGATCAGAGCCTGGCAGTATTAGACGAGGATAAAGGTCGATATTCTAATGGACGTCCAAAAGAAAAGGCACCATTTTATAAGTTTTCCTTTAAAACTCCTACCATTCGTAATGTTGAATTGACTGCGCCATATATGCATAATGGGGTTTTCAACACGCTAGAAGAGGTGGTTGATTTTTACAATGTTGGAGGAGGACACGGTTGGGAAATTGCCTCAGAGAATACGACTTTGCCGTCGGATTCATTGAATTTAACTGTTGGTGAAATCAATGATTTGATTCGGTTCATGAATTCGTTGACGGATACAACAGGAATGACCTCTATGCCTTTGTATTTACCCGAAATGGAAGACGCAAGTTTGAATACCAGACCTATTGGTGGGAGCTATTAGTTTGCTCTTTCAGTGCTTTGTACTCCTCTAAACGATCTAGCCTCATATAAGTTTGGAGGAGTGCTGCCTGGGTTGTTTTATCATCAGGTTGTTTGAGGTAAGCCGTTTTTAAATAAGGTAAGGCCTGTTCAAAATAGGCCTTTATTTCCTTATCATTTGTTTGGGTTGGAATATCTTCCTGAATGGATTGGTTGAACAGATCTACAGCTAGATTATAGTAGTAAGCTCCAATACTATAATTAGCATCAAAATGATCTTTTTCTAATTTGAGTACTTCCCCAAAACCAGCTAAAAATTCCTTAGGTGGATAGCCCAAATTTTCTTTGATGTTGGCTTTGCTGTACAGCAGTTTGACATTTTGTGGGTCGTTGAATAGAAGCTCATCAATTTTATGAAGTGCTCCCTGGTAATCTTGTTTTTCAATGAACTCATTAACGATGTGAATCTGCAGTTTGGAGGATTTGGGAAACTTTAATAAGCCTTCAGCCAAAATTCGAGAACTGAGTTGATTTTCATTCAGTTGCTTATAGGTGGCATACAATTGAGAATAGACCTCTTCCGACATGTAATTATATTTTAAGCAATTTCTGAAATAGGGAACAGCTTTGGTGAGTGCTCCAGCTTGTTGATAGGCAATGGCACAGTAGTAAGTGGCAAAGGAATCTGTCTCGCCAAGTAAATTAGTGGAGATAGAAATGCTATTTTCAAATAAGCGTGCACAATCTTCGAAGAGAGCTTTTTTGTAAAGCTCAACTCCTTCTTTTTGAATAGAATATCTGAGCAGTTTGCAGTAGTTAGACAGATCTTTTGTTTCTTGATTTGTATTGTTTAACCATTGAATTTTTTCGAAAGCGTTTTTAGCTTCAATGAGATAATTACTTTTTAATGGAGTTGTACTGATCTCTTGTTGTGCAGCCAGATGATAAATTTGGGATTTGTAATACCAGCAATCAGCCATTTGTTGAGCAACAGGGTCTTTTAGAACTTTGTCAATTTTCTTTTGAGCTTTTTCGACTTTTCCATTTTGAGCTAATTCGTAGGCTTTAAGTGCTTTTGGTAATTGCTCATAGCTGTTTAATGGAAGAACTAAAAACAGTAGAACAAAAACAAGTATTTTGTAATAAGAAGTATGTCCAGGAGTTACTCTCATTGAGTCAGTTTATATTTTCCAAATCCTCTTTTGTATGGTTCGCCTGCTATAATCTGAATCAGTGTTAGTTCATTGTCTTTGATAGAGAAAATGGAAGCAGTAGAATTTCCGCCAACATGAATCCATAGTTTGTCTCCATCTACATAATATGCTCCTTCTTTCTCCTTAAAAACATATTGACCGTCTTCAAGATCCAATACGCCTGCTTTTAGTTTTCCATCGCCCAAAAATTCGTAATACATCTGTTTTATTTTAGCATGTACTTCTTCTATATAAATTTGAATTTCAGCCGAGTCAGCTTCAGTTAAAACGTCCTTTTCCTTTAGAGTATTTAAGTAACGAGCTTCTAAAGAAACCTGAATGTCATCTTGATCAAAGGTCATGACTGAGTCTCGCATCATGCTGCTAATTTGCCATTTACCGGTTAAGAGTGAATCTTGTGCAAAAGTTTGTCCAAAGCAAATAAAAAATGCGAATAGGGAGAAAAGAGAAAATCTAAGCATGAATGTTGGTTTTATTTGCTGCTTTTAAACAATTATGTTGCCAAACTATACAAAGAATAACCAATCCCCAAAAAGTAACGAATAAACCTTTAAATGGTCATCGAAAAAATACGGGTAGATGGTTTGTTACGAATCAATCGTAAATCGAAAGCCATACACACATTTCGGACAAAAGGCCTGGCATGTTCAGGGAGTTTTAATCCGGTATCCGTGACTTCCACTAAACCATCCTGCTCCATTTCAGCCAATCGTTCCAAACATTCTTTTAGTTCTGGAAATTGTAGGCGTTCTTCAGTCCATGAGGTTTCAAAATGACACATTATATTTAAGATATGCTCACGAATAACCAAATCCTCCTTAGACAATAAATGTCCTCTTAATAAAGGAAATTCTCCTCGATTTACCATATCCTGATAGGTCTCTACTTCCTTTACATTTTGAGCAAAGCTATACCATGAATCGCTAATTGAACTCATTCCCAAACCAATCATCAATTTGGTTTTTCCAGCAGTGTATCCCATAAAGTTTCGGTGAAGTGCTTTGTTCACCATAGCTTCATGCATATTGTCTGTCTCCAACGCAAAATGATCCATTCCAATCTCTACATATCCCAGGTCATGAAGCATTTGCTTGCCTGTTTCGTAAAGCACGCGCTTTTCGTCCGCCGAAGGCAAATCATTCTCATCAAAACCTCTTTGTCCTACACCTTTAATCCATGGAACGTGAGCATAGCTATAAAAGGCAATTCTGTCCGGTTTTAACTGGCGCGTCTTTTCAATGGTATCGACAATACTGTCTTTGGTTTGATGAGGTAATCCAAACACCAAATCATGACTGATTGAGGTAAAACCAATTTCTCTTGAAAGTTCAGTAGCGGTCTCAACCCTTTCATAAGGTTGAATACGGTTAATGGTTTTTTGAACTAAAGGATCATAATCCTGAACTCCAAAACTGTTTCGTCTAAAGCCTAGTTCGTAAAAAACTTCCAAATGCTCCTTGGTGGTATTGTTGGGATGTCCTTCAAAACTGAATTCGTATTCTTCGCAACGATCGGCACGTTTTAAAATACCATTGATCAATTTTTTTAAACTGTCCGTGCTAAAGAAAGTAGGTGTTCCTCCACCTAAATGAATTTCTTTAATTTGAGGTCGTTCAGAAAGAATATCGCAGTATAAATCCCATTCTTTTAAAACGGTATCTATATAAGGTTCTTCAACTTCATGGCGTTTGGTAATTCGTTTGTGACAACCACAAAAAGTACATAGGTTTTCACAAAAGGGGAGGTGTATGTAAAGGCTTATTCCTTCAGACGAATTACTTTCATCAAAAGCACGTTGCATGGTGCGTTTCCAATCTTCCAATAAAATGCCTTCTTTGTCCCAATAAGGAACAGTAGGATAGGAGGTATAACGCGGTCCCGCGATGTTATATTTTTGAATGAGAGATTCTGACATGCTACGAATTTTCTTCCACGAACCACTCTACAAAAGAATTTCGAGTCTCTTGCAATTTGGCATATTTTAGTTCAATGTGCTCCGGTAAATTGTTTTGAATCCGCTTTACCATATCAATGAGCATATTTTCACAAGTGGGTTGATAGTCACATAACATGATTTTGGAGTAACCATTTTCCACTTCGGCATATTTGGCATGAGGAGTATTACCATTGAGTAATAGACAATGATCAAATACTTCTACCACATGTTCTTTAACGATTTTTTTCAAATCTGAAAAATCGATAATCATTCCATCCTTAACGGCGTTAGGCTCGTTCTTTAACGGTCCGCTAATGGTTACGGTAAGGTAATAGGAGTGACCATGAATGTTGGCACATTTTCCGTCATAAGCCCAAAGTGCATGGGCTGTCTCAAAATCAAATATTTTAGTGACCCTTAAGTTCATATACTTTTTTGCAAATCTATTAAAAAATCGTCGACCACATGTTTCTCAACGTGTGACATGGTAACGATTTTCCACCATTTGGGGTCATTAAAATTATCGGCAACTAAATGGAACTTGTGAGCTAGTGATGCCGGAATTTGTTCGGCCTTAATGGTTACAATGTTCATATCTGGATTGCGATAGTACTCAATATCCAGTTCATCTAACTTGTCACAAATGCGATCGGTACGGTCAATTAAATGTTGCATCTTATACTTCCATCCTTCCGAACCATGGGTCATTAAAATCATCCATACAGCTACAGCATTAGCCCCTGAACGACTTCCGCATAGTGTAAAATCAGTTCCCTGAACGTATGAAGCTTCTTCGGTTTTAGAATATTCCATCAATCCTTTTCGGCAAAGGAAAATTCCAGTTCCATAAGGAGCTTGAAGCATTTTATGACCATCAATGGTGATGGAATGAACTTTAGAATTGGCAAAAGAAAGGCTGTCATCTTCGGTTGCTGTAAAAGGATAAATAAATCCTCCAAAAGCGGCATCGACATGACAAAAGAAATCCTCAAAGTGTTTTTCAAACACGGCTAAAATTGCATCGGCCGAATCAATACTACCAAACATGGTAGTCCCCATGCTCAAATGAATGATAGGATATTTGATACCTCTTTTTTTCACCTCAATCAGCTGTTGTTCCAAATCATTTAAGTCCCAGGCTCTGTTTTCATCAACCTTAATGCAAACAGGTTTAATGCTCAGTAAATTGCATCCTTTATAAGCAGAGTAGTGAACATCTTCTGAAAAAAACAGTCCAATTTCATCTTGTTTGGCTCCCTTTTCTTTCATGAAGTAGTTTCGGTAAATCCACTGTGCCTGAATATTAGCCTCTGATCCACCCGGGGCAACATAACCGTCATATCCTCCAGCTTCGGCGTTAAAAATCTCCTCTGCGCAAATACGAATAAGATCAATTTCTATTTGATGTGTTCCCTTAAAGTAAGATTCTCCCGAACTGTAAGTATGACAACCAATATGATTAGGGTTGTGGATCATGACAGACAAAAAAGGTGCGTCTTTCAAAAAAGGAGCATTAAAGTAAAATTGCTCCTGATCCAGATATGTTGCAGGTAAGCCCAGAATTTGTTCATTCTGGTAGTTCAGATTGTTTCCAAGAGCTTCAAAAACTCGGTTTTTAATTTCTCTGTACGGTAATTTTTTCCAGTTCATGATGGTAAAAAATGAGCTGCAAAGGTCGTAATTAAAAAAGAAAACGGCTCTCATTTGAGAGCCGTTTTCGATTAAGTTTCTGTATGATTTTCGCCACTATTGTCCCGGAGGAACATCAGAGAAATCAATGATTTCCATATCAAATACTAAGATAGAGTTAGCAGGAATACCAGGTCTATCTTGACCTCCGTATCCTAAATATGGAGGAATAATCAATTTTCCTTTTCCACCTTTACCAAAGTAAGGAATTCCTTCTTGCCATCCAGCAATTAGGTTACTTACCGGGAAGTTGAAGGTTGTAGGCTCTCCACCCGTACCATCAAATGAACTTCCGTCCAATAAATATCCTTCGTAGTTTAAGGTAAGGAAATCATCTAACCCTGGTTTTTCTTCGCCACCTTCATTTTCAATTTTAATGAACAAACCACTTTCCGTTTTATTCATTCCTTCAATTCCCTGATCAGAAATGTACTGTTCAATTTCAGGTGAATAATCAGGATATTCTGGCTGAGGAGGAGTTGAAGACCAGTCAATAATTTCAATGTCAAAAACAAGAATAGAGTTTGCCGGGATAATACCAGCTTCTCTTTCTCCATACCCAAGGTCTGGTGGAATGATTAATTTTCCAACACCACCTTTACCAAACTGAGGAATTCCTTCTTGCCATCCTTCAATTAATCCACTAATTGGAAATGGAAAGCTTACAGCTTGTCCATCAGTTCCGTCAAAAACGGTTCCGTCTAATAAGTAGCCGGTATATTTAAGTGTTAAATAATCTTCTAATCCTGGTTTTTCATCAGTTCCAGCATTTTCTTTATAGATGTACAAACCACTTTCAGTCCTTTCGGGCTTCCACGATTTATCTTCGAGGTATTCCGAAATTTTAATATCGTATTCGGTTTCTACGTAGTCTTTTTCTTCTTCTCCACCTCCACAAGCTACTAATAGTGCAAGAGGGAGAAATAACAATGATTTTTTCATTCGGTCAGTTTATGTCTGACCAAATTTAACAAATATTATTCGGTTGAAATAGCGGTAAGGGTATAGCCTTCTTTCTCTAAAAGGTCAATTACTCCACCTTCACCAAAAAGGTGACCAGCTCCTACAGCAATAAAACATTGTTTGTCAGAAATTTCCTTCTCAATTTTTGGAATCCATCGTTTATTACGATCGTATAAAAAGATGTCAGAAAATTGCATTAATTCCGGACTTTGTTTATTCATCAACGGAATTAGCTTTTCTACTTTTTGAGAATGGTAGATTTTCATCATCTTTTTGGTATCTTTTTTCTCTTTTTCAAAATTCTCGATGCCTTCCATAATCATTCCAGCCATCTCCTCTTGAGAAATAATGTCAAAAAAGCCCAATTGTTCCTGAATAGTTTCTAAACCTACAATTGGAATGTCATTTGTTCCTGCCATAGCCATGATATCCAAATCATATGACTTGGTTTCTCCTTCAAAATAACCTTGTGTCATTGCTTGTAAAATGAAGAAAGGTTTCATTGGACCATATAGCCTGTGAAAACTCTCAGGAGAAGTATCTAATTCCTGATCAAAGAATTCAAGAATTTGAGCCATTTGATCTTTAGTGAAGTACTGATGAACTGTACCACTATCCAATGACATCATATTAAAACTCTCAATTGGATTTGGCATTCCGTCTACCTCCATAATAATGGCCTTAGAAGACTGAATTTTATCCATCATGGTTTGAGTCATATTATAGTAGGGGGCCTCAATCATGTGCATAGTTCCATACATATATGAGGTAACACACCCTTTACCTTCTATTTTCCACAAAAGGGAATTGCCATCTTCAACAATGACATCATCACTGTCAACATTATTGGTTTCTTCATCCTTTAATTCAGACGAGCAAGAAATAAATGAGAATAGAAAAGCCAGAGCCAGAAAATTGTATTTTTTCATCCGTTGTTTTATTTGTGGCTAATTTTTGCCAGGTAATTGTTTGTTTCTCCTTTAAAAATGAGTTCGCAGTTTAAATCTAGTTCGGAGGATTTTTGTTTTAAGGTATTAAAATCGACATACAACCAAGGAAACCAATCTGTTTTACTTTCCTTGTAGTGCATTCTAAAGTTCATTTCACCTTCGTAAGCCGCATTTACATCTACCCATTTTGATCCATCCTCCTCTTCATAAAGGTAGGAAATGTCAGTTGATTCGCACAGAATAAATCCATCTTTGGAAAGGAGCGTTTTTAAATGGGCGAGAAAAGAGGTTAGCTGGTTTAAGGTTCCAGCAATTCCAATTCCGTTCATGAGTAAGAGGAGAGTATCAAATCCACCTCGATTAAAAGACAAAATGTCAATACAGTGAGCATCAATATTAAGACTTTGGAGATAATCAACAGATCCAGCCGAGGTATCTATGGCTTGTAGCTCAAAGCCCTTTTCTTTTAGATAGATGGCATGTGGCCCAAACCCTGCTCCAATGTCCAGGACTTTGCCCTTCACCAATGATAATGCCTTCTTTTCCAAATCGGGCATGCTATCATAGTCTCGAATTAAATAATCAAATGGAATGATGTCATCATCACATAGATCGGATTCAACTCGGATTTCACTGACTTGACGCTTTGCGGTATAGTCATGTATTAAATGGCCGAGCGGATCGTTTTCAAAGGACATCAGATATCCAGGTCGTCTAAGTTTTCAAAAGATTGCATCTCATCATCATCTTCTCCAAATTCAGAGAAAATGTCATCAATGTCATTTCCTAAATCGGCAGGAGCTCCAAAATTCATTTCATCTCCCATGTCTATATCCTTAGAATCTTCGTCAGGAGCTAAGCCCATGGTTAAGGCAACAGTCGGAATTTCAGGTTCATCATCTGATTTTTCAATCAACTCAATCAAGAAACACCACATTTTAAGGAAGTCGTAAACCAAAATAAACTTTTGATCGTCTGTGCTTACAATTTCTTCCAAGATGGTTTCCTTCATCACCGAAGGAGAATCCAAATTGTTTCCAACCCCCATATCCATCAACACAATTTCGTGTCCTTTATCCCATTGCTCATTGCTGACATAAAAGGAAGCCAGTTGGTCTCCTCTGAAATTGAAAGCCTGCATGATCGCCTGATAAAAGGTCTCAAAGTCAGCTTTAGTAGAAATAAGAATATCCCGAAAGATTTCTTCCTGACTTGTTGTATCGATTAATATTCTGAATTTGTAGGAGGGCATGACAATAACGAAATAGGTGACAAATATACATATCGTCGGGCACAAAATATCATTTCCCGGAAAGAAGTCACTAACGAATAGATGTGCGTAAGAAGTTTGTCGACTAAAAAGCCAAATTCATGGTTTTTTAGCTTCAAAACTGTAAATTAGGGCTTTTAAGCATGCCTTATAAAGAGAAAAATATCGATAAGCTATACTATTCGATCGGTGAAGTGGCAGAAATGTTCGATGTCCGTACTTCTTTAATCCGCTTTTGGGAAAAGGAGTTCACTGTTCTCAAGCCCAAGAAAAACAAAAAGGGCAACCGGCTGTTCACTCCTAAAGACATTGAAAATATCAAGCGTATTTATCAGTTGGTTAAGGAAGATGGGTTTACATTGGAGGGAGCAAAACAACAATTAAAAGGGAAAAGCTCAACAGAATCGACTCCGGTTAAACCAGCTACAGACAATTCGGCTTTGATTGAACGATTAGAGCAAATTAAGCTGGATTTGTTGAAAATAGAGCGGGAATTGTAATTCTGCTCTTCTGGTACGGAATTTGCTTTCGTGCTCCTGAGATTTTTTAAAGACAATTAAATCATTTTAAAAAAGGTTGAAAACTTGCAAAACATCCTTGGTTTTTGGCTATGAAAAATCATCAAAAATTAATAACTTTACCTATGTCTTTAGACGGAGTTATGTGGAGTTTGATGCAACCGTATCCTAACAAGTAGCCGTCTATAGAAAAAAGAGACCTTGTGATTGGCTGAGGATGAGGGAGGAAGATGAATGAGCAAATAAACAATTCGTAAGGAGGTAAATTGGTAAAAGAAAAAACAGAGCTATGAAAAAAAATACATCTATTCTATTGGCAATTCTAACTGCCGCTTTTATGTTTTCTTTAATGGGAGGAAAAGAGGCTGTTAAGCTAAGTGCAACAGATAAGTACAAAGTGATCAAAGTAGATGGTCGCATTGTTTTTCAAAAAACTTCTGTCGAAATGAAAAAGGGAGATATTTTCTTATCAGGAACTCCTCTTCGTTTTACAACACCTCAATCACGTGCGGCGGTTATTAGTTCTTTAAAAGGACGTTATGTACTTTCCGCTGCAGAGAAAGGACAAACTAATATTTTACCAGCAGCTAATAACATTTCTTCCAGAGCAGGAGCATTGTTAAATATGGTTGACTTAAGAAATCATTTTACCGGAAGGTATTTAATTGTTGGAACGATGGAGTTGGAATTAGGAAAAGAGGCTTTTCCAATGGGAGCTGAGAACTTCTTTTACTTGGTTTACAATCACAATGACGAGCAAATCAGAAAGAAATTATCGTACAACGGAGATTATTTGATTCTCGATAAAGAAGAGATTTATAAAATTGATGGACAGGCTATTCCTTACGAAGAAAAAGAAATGACATTGTTCTACCGTAAAGATGGGCAGTCATCTAAAGTGGGAACTTTTACTCCTGTTTTTGCTGATACCAAAGAATTAAAAGAAGAGGTAAATATCATTTTGGAAGAGTACAATGAAAAAGATACGAACACCAAAATCAAAGAAATTTCGGCTTATCTTGGTGAGTTCTACGGTAAACCACAAAAAGAAAATCTTGAAGCCTGGTTAAAGATTGAATACGATCTTGACTAAGCAGAATCAGCTGATAACAATCACTGTTAATAAATTGATGGGATCGAATAATTATTTTCGATCCTGAAACCCTCATTCTTCGATTTCTTGTTTTTATCTTTGCGCCATGCAGGAAACGATTTTGATCCTTGATTTTGGATCCCAATACACCCAGTTAATCGCCAGACGATTAAGAGAGTTAAATGTATATTGTGAAATCCATCCTTGGAATAAGGCACCGGAACTTCATGAAGGAGTAAAGGGAGTTATTCTGTCAGGAAGCCCGTTTTCGGTTTTGGATGAGAATTCCCCACAACCTGAGTTAGATAAATACAAAGGGAAAATTCCATTGCTTGGTGTTTGTTTTGGAGCACAATTCTTAGCCAATAATTTTGGTGGGGAAGTTGCCCATTCAGACAACCGGGAATATGGACGAGCTAACTTGAGTTATGTGGATTTAGCATCACCTTTAATGGAAGGTGTTCGTGAAAACTCGCAAGTTTGGATGAGTCATGGAGATACGATCAAAAGAATTCCTGAAAATTACCAGTTAATCTGTAGCACTTCAGATGTAGAATTTGCAGGTTTCCACGTTCAAAATGAAATGACCTACGGAATTCAATTCCACCCAGAGGTTTACCATTCAGAGGACGGAACACAAATTCTACACAATTTTGTCATCAACATTTGTCAATGTAGCCAAAATTGGACACCGGATTCTTTCATTGATGTGACTGTTGCAGAATTGAAAGAAAAAATTGGAACTGATAAAGTTATTTTAGGATTGTCAGGCGGAGTTGATTCTTCGGTAGCGGCAGTTCTTTTACATAGAGCCATTGGTGAAAACTTGCACTGCATTTTTGTTGACAATGGTCTTTTACGAAAAAATGAATTTCAATCTGTTTTAGAATCCTATCAGGGATTGGGGTTGAATGTGAAAGGGGTTAACGCCAGTGAGCGTTTTTACGATGCCCTTAAAGGTGAGAGTGATCCGGAAGGAAAGCGAAAAATCATTGGACGTGTCTTTATTGAAGTATTCGACGAAGAATCACAAAAAGTAGAAGATGCTAAATGGTTAGGACAAGGAACCATTTATCCGGATGTTATTGAATCTGTTTCCGCAACAGGAGGCCCTTCTGCAACCATCAAATCTCATCACAATGTTGGTGGATTACCTGATTATATGAAATTGCAAGTGGTAGAGCCGCTTCGTTTGTTATTTAAAGATGAGGTAAGACGGGTTGGAAATGCTTTGGGAATTCCAAAAAATATTATCGGAAGACATCCTTTCCCAGGTCCTGGACTTGGAATTCGTATCTTGGGGGACATTACTGCTGAAAAGGTACGGATTTTGCAAGAGGTTGATCATATCTTTATCCAAGGACTGAAAGATTATGATTTATATGATGAAGTTTGGCAAGCAGGTGCTATCTTGTTGCCAATTCAGTCAGTTGGAGTAATGGGAGATGAGAGAACATACGAACAAGCGGTTGCCTTAAGAGCAGTTAGTTCTACGGATGGAATGACAGCTGACTGGTGCCATTTACCGTATGATTTTTTGGCAAAGGTATCGAACCAAATTATAAACGGAGTGCGAGGTATTAATCGTGTTACGTATGATATTAGTTCAAAACCACCTGCCACAATTGAATGGGAGTAAACCAATGAAAAAGTTTGTAATAGCCATATTGTTTTTGTTTTCCGCTTTTGCGGTAAATGCACAACCCGGGGAGGTAAGTGTAGAAACACATAACGGAAAAAAATGCTATGTCCACATCG
>JAKSBJ010000030.1 GCA_022361195.1 Flavobacteriales bacterium | reverse complement strand
TTTGCCAAGAGTACATCTGCCTTGGTTACCAAAAGAAAAAAGAATAGACGTAAGTTATAATTGGCATAAAAGAGTGGTCCTTTATTGAACCAAAGTCGAAACCTCCGGCAACGGTATGGGCGATCATTTATAGGCAATGAATTTTTCCGTAAACGACCAACCAAAGTGATCTCATAATCATTCGCATGCAAAAAATCGCATATTCGCCTCACCCTCTGATCTGTACTTAGATCATTCGTAACCGAAACAATTATTTTCTTTTTGGCATTCACCGCTCAAAAGTAATAATACCTTGAATTTAAAACAGGCTAACGCCAATTATCTATTAAAATTGGGACTCACCCCCACATTTTTCCTCTTAGCCTAAATATTTCCACAAATGAATAAAACGGGATATATTTGTGTGTAAACTGCCTGCTTATGAATATGACATTTTGGAAAACCTTTTGGGCCAGCTTATTGGCCAGCGTAGTATCTGGAATCCTTATTACGGGAATTTTCTTAGTTATCCTTAACGCAATGGTTTCAAGCTTTAACTCCATATTTGAAGAGAAAAGGCTAGTAGTAAAGGAGAATACCGTTCTTCACATGACACTCGATTCTAACCTGGGAGATTACAGTCATGCTTATTTTGATGAAAGCACCTTGCAAATTTATTCTCAGTTGGGGGTTCATGATATTTTAAAAGGGTTGGAATATGCTGCAGAGGATGACAAAATTGAAGGAATCTTTTTAAACTGTGATGGAGTTCCAACAGGCTTGGCCAACGCCAAAGAAATCAGAGATGGACTCGTTGAATTTCAAAAATCTGGAAAGTTTGTAGTCGCCTATCATGAAAACTATACAACAAAGGCTTATTATTTGGCATCAGCAGCAGAGGAAGTTTACGTTTTCCCTACAGGCTTAATGGAGTTTCTTGGTTTAGGGGCGGAGCGAATGTTTTTTAAAGGAGCCCTGGAAAAGTTGGATTTGGAAATGCAGATTATTAGGGGATCCAACAACAAATTTAAAAGTGCCGTTGAACCTCTGATGTATGAACAAATGTCTGAAGCCAGCCGTGAGCAGAGTATGAAGTATCTCAACGCCATGTGGGATCAAATGTTAACGGACATTGCCAAGTCCAGAAATATGAAAAAGTCTCGCTTAAATGAAATTGCCGACTCGGTTTACATTCGAAAGTCAGGTGACGCGGTAGATTACAAAATGGCTGATGGAGTATTGTACTACGATCAGGTATTAGATACCTTAAGAGAAAGAGTTGGATTGGAAGAAGATGCAGAAGTAACCTTACTCTCTTTCAAAAAATACACGCAAAAGAAAGTTAAACAGAACTACAATCTTCGTAAAAAAGACAAGAAGAACATGGCAGTAATTTTTGCCGAAGGAGAAATTGTCGATGGACAAGGTGAACCCAACCAAATTGGAGGAGCTAAACTTTCTAAACAAATTCGCGAAGCCAGACTAGATGAAGACATTAAAGGAGTGGTTTTGAGAATTAATTCTCCTGGAGGAAGTGCTCTGGCAAGTGATGTAGTTTGGAGAGAAGTAAAAGAAACGAAGAAAGTTAAACCAATTGTAGTGTCGATGGGAACAGTTGCTGCTTCGGGAGGATATTATATCGCATGTGCTGCGGATAAAATTTATGCCCAACCTAATACAATTACTGGATCAATTGGCGTTTTTGGAATCATTCCATACACGGGAGATTTGTTTAAAAACCATTTGGGAATCACCTTTGACAGAGTTCAAACTAACGATCATGCTGTTCTATCAACCAACAAACGTCTGGACGAGCAAGAAATTCAAATCATCCAGGAAGAGATTGACGACATCTACGATGACTTCATCTCTAAAGTGGCGAAAGGAAGAGGGATGAAAAAGTCAGAAGTGGATAGTATTGGACAAGGAAGAGTGTGGGCTGGAACCGATGCCATTAATATTGGTTTGGTGGATGAATTTGGAGGATTGGATGATGCTATTGAAGATGTTAGAAAACGGGCTGGAATTGAAGAAGATTCGGTAATGATCAGATATTATCCTTCTCAGGAACCTGACCCGGTTGTAGAATTATTGGCTAATATGAGTGAATCAGAAAACAGTGCAAGCATGCGTACAACGGCCATGTCCGAACTAGAAACGAAGTTCTACGACATTTACGGTTACATCAAAACCATTGGAGATAAAAAGTCCATTCAGG
>JAKSBJ010000066.1 GCA_022361195.1 Flavobacteriales bacterium | reverse complement strand
CTTTGAGTCGATTGTTTGTTTTTATCAATTGTAAAACAAAGACACGACCTGGGTTTGATTCTTTCAACCAGATTTCAGGTCTGTATTAAAAAAAAATTATTTGTATAAGCGGAAGCTCCCATACTTAAAAAAGATGAATTTTGTTTTTTTTTATCGCTTTACACGATTTTCCGGGACTGATATGTTTTCGATCATATATAAAGAACTATACGGACTCGGAAAATAAGCATTTTATATCCGGTTAGATAACAAATTTAAAATGACACCCGGGTCCGTTAATCAGATTAGTTACCGAACACACATGGACGGGCTGGCAAATTGGCCGATAATATGGTACGGCTGAAAGTAAATTTACCATCCCACTTCTCCGGGCCATTAGACATGACATTACGTGTGGACAAGCCTGTGAGTTAAATATTCAAAGTTTAATGTAGTCGTATTTTAAAACTATTCCCCATTTGGAGAGATTATATGACACTCATTTATGCGAATGCAAAAGATGATGGCTTTGCTTTTATTTTTCCTAGAACACCAATGCCACAGCAAGCTGAACCTGAAGGTAAAGGCAACGCACAATCGGGACATAAATCTAAAGACGGTGGATTGGTACGGGAATCAAAGCACGGGCATTTAGCAACTATTGTAGGGCGTGGTGGAACCGGTAAAAGTATACTTGCGCTACAATTGATTACCTCTCTTTTGGAAAACGCTAATAAAAAAGATCAGAACCCCAAAAAGCCTGCGGCTGCATTCTATTTTACTTTGGAGTCCAGTGTAGCTGAATTGAAGAACCAAATGGATTGTTTCGAGTGGGGTAAAGAGTATAGTAAAAATCCGGCCGAAAAGGGACTCCATATAATACAAATTCCTTCACCTGCAGAAGACCTTACCGCATTATTATTGCAAATCAGGCAATATATCGCTAGGAAATTGACTGATTTTGGTGAATTGTCTGCAATAGTTATTGATGCTTTGGGCGGCATCCTTTTAATGGATGATCTACGGAATGATCTGAGTCAGTTAAAAAACTTAACCGATAATCACGAAACATTTCTGTTTTTGTTAACAGAAGATCATATTTTTACTACTCATCCATCCATTGAACACTATTCTCAAAGTGTTATTCATTTGCAGCACAATTCTGAAAACCAAGGTAATAGGACCCTTTCTATCCAAAAAGCCCGTGGACAGTTGTTTAGATCAGGGTTTCATCAGTTTGATCTAAAACCCAAAATCGGTATAAAAATTTATCCTTCCGTTCAAGCGCAATCTGCATATGCACATGAAAAACACGTCGAACTTAAATCATCGGGTTCTGGTGATTTATCAATAGCAAGATTTTTATGCACTCTTCCTCCGCATTGGAAAATGAGCATTACTCCAGGATCAGTTAGTTTTTTAATGGGACCACCCGGAACATTTAAACAGCAAATTGCAGCCAAATTTTGCAAGGCATTTAATCCAAGTATATACATATCTTTTAAGGCAGACATTGATTCGGTGAATAGTGTTTTAGATAATGGACAAAGCTTCGTTGAGATAACAAAAGAGGAGAGTTCCCAATCCAATTACCGTTTCGTAGATGTTAGAAGTCCACTTAGGACACCTGAAGAAATTTTAACTGAAGTACGGCAAGCGGTTCAACCCGACAACACAAAATTGAAGTCAGCTGTAATTTGGGGACTTCGCCGATTGGCCGATATGCCAAATTTTTCTGGAAGTAAATCTGTTCAATTCTTGGAAGCCTTAGTAACTATATTAAAAGCAGAGGGAATCACATCCCTACTAGTTGATTGGCCAGATCCCGATAAAGCAAATGTTTTGCCTATCGTTGATCTTAGCCAATATATTTTTTTGACTAGACCATGCAAAGGTTATTTTGAATTCGAACGGGATTCTGTTTCAGATAGTAGTCCAAACCCTTATGAAGCAACACAAAAGGCTATCGCAGATGAAGTTTGGTATTTGCAAACTGATGAAACAGAAAGAGTTCAGAAGGAAAGAGTGGTTTTATTAAGAATTCAAAGGGATAATGAAGGTTTCCATCGGGACAGAGGTATTTTGATTTCAAAAAGGAAAGATGAAAAAGATGTTTCCATGGAACAGATTCCAGATAATTATTTCGAAAAGTATTGGGAATTAATAGGTAATAAATGGGAAAAAGATCCTAGCTTGCTATGAGGAAGAACACATGAATTCAAATTTAGACAGTAATCTTGATTACTTGAACACGAGCTTCATATCTGTGGATTCCAGTGTATGGCGTTCAGCTGAAGACGTGATCGAAAAGGCAGAACTGGTAAAAGAAAAAGCTATCGATCTATTAGCAGCAGTGTGTCAACCTGATAATGAAGCATATAGACACTCTGGAGAATTATTATCAAAGCTTGAAAAAAGCGAGCTATCTTCCTTAATTTGTGGCGAACTGATAAGTACTTCTGTTCAGATGTCGGACAGTGATGTAAAGGAAGCTATAGATTTATTTGTAAATTTGATTCAAATTGCCGTCAATGATCAATTTGCAGGTGCTATGGCACCAAATCAACTTAACCACGATGTTGAAGATTGTTTGAACTCCATATTTAAAAATGATGATAAATCAAAGGCTTTAACGAATACCCCAAAGGAGAATGTAGATCCAGGCAGATGGTGGTTTATTTCAGCTTATCTCAATTCGATCCCTGAAAAGACATTCGAACAATCTGAGGAGCTATTTAACTCTGTTGCAAACATGGTCTCAGAACGTTTTTTGGATGGTACAAGGACTCAGATTACGGATCGCCCTCCATTAACGTATTTCCGAAAAAATGCGGCCTTTAGAGTTATCTGCTTAAGTTTAAGGCGGTTGGGTGAAAATGTACTAAAAGAAAAGTTCTTACATATCAACAAATCTAATGATGAGAAGTCGTTTGAAAAATATGATATCTGTACTAATAATCAACTTTTCCAGGGTTTAAGAAACTTGCTATCATTTGAAAATAATCCTCTTCCACTTGCTGTGAGTCTGGTTTTAAGAACGCTTGGTGGACAGTACCTCTGTAAAAATTCGCCCTATACCGCATGGTGGAAACCTGTTTTTCTTAAAGGAATTAAGTTTATTCTCCAACAACAAAATTCTAATGATGGTAGTTGGCAGATGGACGAGCATCCAAAGCCACCAAGCCCCTTTTTACATAAGTATTCTCCATTACTACATATTTTGGATCTTGATTTAGAATTGATTCGACCACAACTACAGGATAAGCTTATTCTTTCCACGATGCATGTACTTTCATCTGTTCAAAGCGAAATTGAAAATGCTCATGCTAGTTTAGGTCATATCATTACTGAAGATAACGTTTTTAATGATGTGTTTAGTTCCATATTTTCAGGCCTATCTGTGGGGACAATGATCAGTAACCGATTCAAGGATATTTTGTCTGATCTTTTATTAAACTCTATGCAGGCAAAACATGTCAATAAATCTGATTTTAAAGAGTTTCCCGAAAGTCTTATGTTTAGAAAAAATGTTAAACAAGGTATTATTAAAAGGTGGGAACAATTTGACCATCGAAGACCGGGTGCTATTCTTGTCTTTGGTCCACCAGGTACTGGAAAAACCACAGTAGCCAAAAGCATTGCCTGCTCTTTAAATGATATACAACCCAACAAACATCCAGAGAATTTATGGAGGTTTGTTTCAATTTCACCTGCACATTTCGCAAGGGAAGGATCTGATGGTATTGTCTCCTGTGCAGAGCGTATTTTCGGTCAATTGCAAAAGGTAAGACGTTGTGTCGTATTAATGGACGAGATGGAAGAATTTCTCAGAAAAAGGGACGGAACATCAGACAAACAGAGCAGATTAATCACCACAGCATTCCTTCCTTTGCTTCAAGACGTTATTGAGTCCAGGGAAATAATTTTAGTAGTTGCTACAAATTTTGTAGGCAATCTTGATTCTGCTGTGACCAGAAGGGGGCGTTTTGATTTGATTCTGCCATTAGGTCCTCCTGACAAAAATACAAGGGAAGATATTTTGGTGAATTTCGATGGATTTAATAAAATAGAGAACAAATTGAGAGAGACTGATGT
>JAKSBJ010000295.1 GCA_022361195.1 Flavobacteriales bacterium | reverse complement strand
TCCACTAATTTTTTTCCTGGAAAGGACATAAATATTGTCCCCAGAGAAGGAGAAGATGTTGTATATGTCCTAATAGGTGAAGACGAACAACCCATTTATGAATTAGGAGATGGGATACAAACTATAATAATACTTACATATCCCCTTTTCTTTAATATGGGAAAAGAAATGCTTGTATTTATAGAAGAACCTGAACATTTTTTACATCCTGGAATGCAACGCTTGTTGATTGAGACATTTTTGAAGCCTGAATTTTCAAATTTTCAATACTTCATTACGACTCATTCCAATCACTTTCTTGAATTGATGAATGAAAGCAATAAAATTACTTTGTTCAAAGTTTCACAGGGAAATACTGCTCAATCCAGTAATGTTACATTAGAACTAAAGCCATCCATGAATTTATTGGATAGTTTAGGAGTAAATAATGCTTCCGTTTTATTATCCAATTGTAGTATTTGGGTGGAAGGAATCACAGATCGCCTTTACCTTAAGAAGTATTTGGAAGTTTATTGGAAAGAAACACCACCTGAAGTAATACTAAAAGAGGATTTTCATTTTTCATTTGTTGAATATTCTGGAGGAAATCTAACCCATTGGAATTTTGATGAATCAAACGGAGACAACATCAACGCAAAGAAAATTACAAATAGAATTTTCTTGATTTCGGATTCTGATTTTGATAAAAATGGAAAAATCACCAAGTCTAAACAAAAAAGATTTGAAAACCTAAGTAACGCACTTGGTGATAATTTCTACCTGCTTCCTGTGAAGGAAATAGAAAATACCCTAAGCAAAGTAATTGTAGAAAAAGTGATATGCAAAAAAGAGGATATTACCCTTCAAAATCTGACAGTAAAAAAAGGTGTTAGAAACAACTTTGATAAGGAAAATCTAGGCGATTGGATTTGCAAAAAATATGATGGTTTAAATAGGAAGTACGTAAATGGCAATACCCTACATGATAAAGTTAAGTTTGCTCAATTAGCAACTGAAATGATAACGGATATTTCAGATTTAAGTACAAATGCAGTTGAGTTATGTGAAAAAATCACTGCATTTATTTTAAGTCATAATGAAAAGATTGATTAAGATTCTTTATCATCCAAAGCAAATCCAATAGCTTCTCGTAGTCCTTCATCCATCTCGGTAACACTATCCAAAGTGATTCCAGTGATATAACCGCTAAGTTCTATTAACTGGTCACTAAGATCACTTTTTTTGTCGTCATAGTCATTTAGAATAACTGAAACAGCAAATAGAATCGTCAGATCATATTCTCCAATTTGAGAAATGAATTTATTTTTAACTAATTCGTTAAAATCCTTATTTCTAAATTCTTCTGATATAGATAATACAGAGCTCAAGGATTGACAAATCCGATCCAAATCGGGCCAAACTTTATCCTTTCTAATTTTTAGAAACAATCCCACTCTAGATTGCCATTCTTCAGACATAGGATTTTTATATTCGAGTAGATAACTATAAAACAGTTCACGTTTGCTTTGTTCTCCCACTCTATGGCCACTATTCAAATGTTTCGACAGTTCCCTTGATTCTGATTCAATCTGATCCATTAAAATACGAAGAGTTTCGGTTTCGGTTTTTAATGCTAAATCTTTCACCTTAATTACGTGTGATAATACAACGAATGGAATACCAGCACTAGCAATTATGGTTAAAACTATATTCCTCAGTTTATCAAATGAGTCGTCATTTTTGATCAATTCATCCAATGTGAAAAGATAAACAATGATTCCTACAAACACTAAAGAAAAAAATATTGTAATTAACACCCTATTTCTGGGCAAATATCGAGCAATATTTCGTCTAGCCTTTCCCATCCATTTTTCATCTTGGGTTAATTATAATCGAATAAGATATAAATTTTGAAAAGATATTAGGTTATCGAAGAACGTAGATCTTAAGCTGTTTCATCCGTAGACAAAAAATGCTATTCTCCCACAAAGTCAATAGTGAGGCTATAACACATTCTCATTATTTTATCCGATCCAAATAGATTTATCTTTATTCCCCTACAAATACTCCGTCGCCAATTCATTCAGCATTTCTATGGTCAGCGGTTTATTTCTGTACCCATTGATTGATTCAAAATCATTGGCTCGTTCTTCATCATCCGGATTTAATGAAGACGTGAGCATAACGATAACCACTTCTCCTTTTTGGTTAGGATTAAGGTTTTGATACCTTTCCATAAATTCAAAACCGTTCATAGCAGGCATGTTAATATCCAGTAACACTAAATCAGGTTGAGGGAAAGCAGTCCCATTTGACTTATATTTTCCTGAATTGGTTAAATAATCCAGTGCTTCCTGGCCACTGGTTACGGTTTGGAGTTTTTCGGTGATATCGGCATCATTAATGATAATCTCGTGAAACTCATTGGTCATGATATCATCATCGATTAATAAAATACAGCGAAACTTTTTTGTCATGTTGATTCATTTATGTTGTGAGCGATTGTAAAATAGAAGGTGCTTCCCTGGCGTGCTTTAGATTCTACCCAAATTCTTCCTCCGTGCATGGTGACAATTTTTTTGCACAGTGCTAAGCCAATTCCTGTTCCGGGATATTCGTTTTTGTTATGCAATCGTTGAAAAATGGTAAAGATCCGTTCGGAATGTTGTTTTGGAATTCCTATTCCGTTATCCTGAACACTGAACAGCCATTCATTTTTTCTCTTAGTTGCTTTAATTGATATCTCAGGTGATTTGGTTTTTTTTCGGAATTTAATTCCATTGTTAATTAGGTTTTGGAAGAGCTGTTTTAGTTCAATTTCCAAACCAGCTAGTTTAGGTAGTTTCCCCACTTTTATAGAGGCTTTTGTTTCTTCTACCAAAAACTCCAAATCAGATAAAATCATTTTGACCAGATCATTACAATTAACTTCCTTAATTTCTTTTTTCCGTCCAATACGAGAGTAATCAAGCAAATCCTTAATCAGGTCCCTCATCCGTTCAGAGGAGGTGGTGATGTTGTTCATATACCCCACCCCTTTTTCATCTAATTTGTCCTTATATAGCTTTTGGGTCAGCCCTACAAAGTGGATTACGGTTCTTAAAGGCTCTTGCAAATCGTGCGAGGCAACGTACACAAACTGTTCTAGTTCTTTGTTTTTAAAAATTAACTCATCGTTCTTCTTTTCAAGCTCCAGCTTGATTTCTTTTTGTGCTGTGACATCTTGAAAAACACCAGACAACATCACCGTTTTATTGTTTTCGATAATTGGTTCACCCATTATGCGAACCCATTTATGATTTCCTTTAGCCGTTGTTAAAGGTTGTTCTAAATCCCATGGAACTCCGTCTTCGATAGCTGCATGGATGGCATCTGAAATTTTTGACCATGCCTCAGGCGAAAAATATTTTGGTCCATCACTTACATTTGGTGCCGGGCTACTTAGGGGTAATTCATGAATGTGGTAAACTTCATCAGTCCAGGTAAGGTCCATGCTATCTATATCAATTTCCCAGCCACCTAGTTTGGAAATTTTTTGAGCTCTGTCCAACAATCTATTTTGGGAATTTTCAAGCGCTTCATAAGCCTTGATCAATTCCTGATTTTTTCGTTCCAACTCCAATAAAAGCTCTTTTTCAGACAAACGAAGAAAATTGGCCTGAACCTGCTCCACCAAAGCATCATCAATGATTATTTTTTGGTTAGGGAGTAATTTGTAAAACGAAATTCGATAAGGATATTGCTGAGCATTACCAATTGTAACATGGTCAAAAAAATTCTTGAAAGGTTGTTTTATAGAATCTTCAAGTCGATCATTACACTCAATATCAAAAAGGATATACTTTTTACGCTTCTGGTGAAAACGTATTGAAAAAGCAAAAGGCATTGTATGCTGGCTTACTTCTCTTGAAACCTCTGACAAGAAAGAGGCTATTTTCACAACTTCTACATCATTAAACAAAAGTTCTTTTGCTATTAAACGAATCTTATTTCTAAGCTCGATAATACCATTTTGATCTCTTACCGTTAAGGTTCCAATAACTTCCATTTGATTCGTTTTTTCAATAAAAATGTATCCGTATTTGAGGAACTTTTTGAGTCATTACGCTTACTATATTCTTATAAATCCAACCATTTTTTAATGTTTATTCTGGTTCCCTTACCCACCTCACTTTCAATCTTAAATTCATCCATTAACCGTTTGGTTCCGGGTAAACCAATTCCCAGACTTTCGGTTGTACTATAATTATCTTCGAGTGCTAGTTTAACATTTGCAATGCCAGGACCTTGATCTTCGGCTATGATTTCCAAGCCTTTCCTTCCATTTACATTTAAGTCCTTTATGTATATATCGCCCTTTCTGGCATAAACAAAAATGTTTCGAGCCAGTTCAGAAGCTGCCGTTGCAATAATGAATTGTTTGGTTTTATTGAATCCAATTTCACTTGCAGCTATCATGACGTCTTGAACCACTTTGGCAATATCGGTCTCTTCTATTATCTTAATGTGCATTGGTTAAGTAAGTATTTGGAGCCCTTCATCCACATTTAAAACCACTTTTATATTGGCTGAGATGTTCCCAAAAACAATCAAAGAAGCTACTATTTCGGGTTTGATTCCGGTAAAGGCCGTTTTTGCCCCCAATAGTCTTATCATTTTCGTGGTGTTTTCGAGTAATTTCAGTGTATATGGGTCAATAATTTCCATTCCTGACACATCAATCAAGACTCCCTTAAGGCGTTTTTCATGCACCTTTTCCAAAATTTGTTCCTGGAGCTGTATGACAATTTCATCATACATTTCATTTTGAATGGATACCACCAAAATATTGTTGCTAATGTTCATCGCAACTTTTGTTAGAGCGGAATCCGTTATTCTATTGACCATATTGAAATCTAGCCTACAACTGCCTGATTGGTTTCAATTACTTTCAAATCCATCATTTTAAAGGCATTTTCTAATGCGTCTTTCAATGTAGCCTGTGTTTCTACATCACCTAAACTTATTCCTAAGGAAACCAGGGTTTGAGCTATAGCCGGAGAAATTCCAGAGATGATACAATCAGCTCCCATTAGTTTTGTGGCTTGAGTGATTTTAATGAGATGATTGGCTACTGCGCTATCTACTGTTGCCACTCCCAAAATGTCGAGAATAATTACCTTGGATTGTGTGTCTACAATCTTTTCTAGCATGGATTCCATGATGTCTTGACCTCTTTTGGAATCAATAACTCCATATACAGGAAGTAGTAAAATTCCCTCCCAAACCACATGAATGGGATTGACATCGATGAGAGCCTCTTTTTTCTTTACCATTTTTCGTCTTTTTTTATGCGCAAAAGAATTACTTCTAAAGCAGGTTTAATGCACCGTTAAATATATAACATTCAGACGATTAGGATTTTATACGTAACAAGATTGAGCCGCTCGGTTAGAACACCTAATTAGAAACATCTTTTATCGAAATTGTGTTCAACAATTCAGGCTGTTTTTTTACCTCTTTAAAAAGCCGAAACCTGTTTCAGATTGCAAGAAAACTCGCAGCAATTAAGCCATAAAAAGTCTGGCAGAATTTGGAAAACCACTTAGCTCAAAATGCTATTTTGAGCTAAGTCTTTGTACTATTTTATTTTGGTGATATGTCCCGTCTAAACCTAAAAAGTTCCAGGTACGATTTCATCATTTTTCAAAATTCATTGAAACAAAAAACCGCCCCGAAAATATCGAGGCGGCACAAAAATTAATTCTTAATATTTTTTGAGCTAGAATAGCTCTTCTTCCAATTCCTGGATTGCATTAGCTGCAATTTCACTGGTTTCATCCTCATATTCATAAGAAGAAGATGAACTTCCTCTCTGATTATCGGAGTTTGCCGGTCTCAGGATATTGGTTTTGGATACATTCAGACGAATTTCAGTTTTAATTGAATTGTCTTCCTGCAGATATCCTTTAGCGAAAGGAGTTCCGCAAATTTCAACCAAAGTTCCTTTTTTAAGAAAGTCCATTATCCGCATATTGGATCCTTCTTTTTTCCAGATGGTACAATTTACCCAGGTTGTTTTAGTGCGTTGTTCTCCTGTTCGTTTGTCTCTCCAGTTTTTGTTGTGTGCAACGGGGAAATTAACGGCGATTACGCCTTTGTCCATTGTTTTGATGGTTGCGTCCTTTCCGATGTTGCCAATTAGTCGTGTCTCGAATACCGTAGCCATAGGTCTGTTTTTAGTAAGTAATTACTCCTAGTTAATACGTTAGGGAACTATTTGTCTTTTAGCTTTGACCTGACAGCCAATGCATTATAATTCCTTTAACCAATAAATAAGTACTGTGCGATTTAACGAGCAATTTAGACCTTTTTTTTTACTTATCAAACTATTATAGAGTGAATTATAGTTTTTTGTCTATTCGTAAAAAATCAAAAAGGCGTCTTTATAGCCATCATCCTGAACCTCTTTTTGGGCCTTTTTTGCCTCTTTCTTAGTCGTATACGGTCCTACATAGTATTTATACCTATAGATACTTGAAGACTCCACATACTTTCTTTGGATGGGCTTATTTAGTTTTTTCAACTCTGGAATATCGGTGGAAATGGAGTCAATTGATGCCATAATTTGCACCATATAGTAAGGTTCATCCTCCACCACTACGTCCTCTTCTTTTGGAATAAAGTCAATTGCAGGATGTTTATACTGCAAGAATTCCCGTGTTGCCCTAAAAATGGCCGATGCAATGATTTCCTGTCCATAAACCGTATTGAGGTATTTGCCCTCGGCTTGATTCGTGATAAAACCACATTCAACCAAAACTGTTGGCATTTTGGTGTATTTTAAAACCTGTAGTGAATGTCCTAAATCTTTGATGGTTTTTACTCCCCGACTTTTTCGACCAGCGCGGTTCTTAAATTGACCTTCAATGTATTTTGCCCACTTATATGAATCTTTAGCATCATAACTGTGAATGTGGGTTTCAGTTCCTCGAATACTGCTATTAGGATACCCGTTAATGTGGATACTTAACATGTAATCCACTTCATTGTTGTTGGCCATATCAACCCGTTCATCCAAGCTAACCGCAACATCCTCTGTACGGGTGTACATTACATTAACATTGTTTAGGTTGTGTAAGAGATAACTCCCCACTTTTTGGGCAATTTCAAGTGAAAGATATTTCTCTTGTTTCAAAGAATCGGTAGTTGGAAGGTGACCAGGATCTTCTCCTCCATGACCAGGATCAATTAAGATAGTAACAGCTGTTTTTTGCGAAAAACTAACAGCACTAAGCAACAACAAAAGTAAGACCGTCCATTTTTTCATAAAGCGAATTTAGAATATGTTGAAATGGATTTTTTACTCATCTTTAACAAATAATTCAAACCTGCTTGTTTATAACCGTTGGAAGGGAAAGTAAGATATTTGGCTATCTGGAGTAATTTGTACATTTTCTTTGGCATTTTATTCTCCATCATTTTTGTGTTTGGATTTGTTCTATTCTTATCGCTCGATTTCCTACTCTACATATTAGCAGGTGTTTTCCTGATTATGCTGGGATTGGGGATGCGAAAAAATCCTTACTTAGTTTACAGCAAAACCAAAATTACCTTGTATGGTTTTTTTGGAAATGAGCGCAAATCGTATGCCTTTGATTCAAGCGATGAAATTGACATCAAAAATCGCCGATTGTATTTAAACGGTAAGTTAATTAAAGCTAATGCCTGGTTGGTAGTAAGGGAAGATTGGAATCGATTACTGGAATTTTATAAGCCTGCTCCTGATAAATTACTGAATGAACTAAAGGATTAAACCTCCTTAGATTGGGCAGATGAATTCTGCGATTCGCGGTAAGCACTCAAAGCGTAAAACAATGCAAAAATCGTAACCCCAGCTTGTGTTTCAAGTACATCTTGAAACAGACATGAAGCAAAAAGAGCAATGGTAACAATCCAGGTAAAATAATCCGCTTTTTTCTCAAATAACGGATATAAAATCATGATGATAAAAGCCAGCAAACCTAAAATTCCATGTGAAATCCACAAACTGAGGTATTGGTTATGCGAGTGCCACCTGTTTTCTTCAATCAATTTAGAATTGGTATCTAAATAAGCTTGATCAAAAGCAGCTGATAAATCACCAACCCCTGTACCTAATAACCATTTTTCTTTTAAGATGTAAATAGCTGTTTTTATATGCTCCATCCGTTGTAGTAATGAATGACCATTTGGGTCTCCCCCACTTTGATACATTTGATACTCATGCAAGAAAGACTGCACTCGTGCTTTTAAACCTGAAGATGCTACAGCAGAACAAACGCCATTTTCAATGTCTTGAATTTCACTTTCGGTCAATGACCAAACAGCAATAGAATCTTTTCTCAATCCTTTAGAGGTTATATACCGCATTAATGTCCCACTCAAAGGTTGTTCTTTTCTGTCCAAAGAATCGTAGGCCATATTTGATCGCTTATTCCACTCCGATCGCAACTCCTTTTGACTCACATTAATCCATACTAAATGACCATTTTCCATGAATTTGTTGCTAGTATCATGTACATATGGATTTCCATTAGGAGTATATTCAGCTAATTCATCAGCCCCTTGCTCTTCGGTATCAACAAAGCTTGACAGGAACTTAAAAGATACAATTCCGCCAGTTGTTAATAAGGCTATTAAGCCCATTATTGCCCATCGCCGATAATTGGCCTGTGGAATTCTTTTGAGGCCATAAAAAAGTGAAAACAAACTAATAATCACAAGCAGCAAATAGCCATTAATTACCTGTGAAAGATAGAGGTAATACAAAAACCACGGAATCAGAATCAACATCATCCATCGAAAACCAATGCGATTCAAAAAACAATAAAATGCAATGAAAATGGCCAGTACCGTTAAGGTTGAAAATCTAACATGCGAAATGAAAAGCGACATTTCCCGAATATCTTTCAGCTCTGAACCTCCCGAATAAAAATGCAGGTAGTTATAAGCCGATGTAAAGGCCACCATTCCCAAAAAAACGAAGAGTAAAAAATGGAAAAAATGTCGTGGAAGAGGCTTTGAAGCTGCCATCACAAAAGGAATGACCAGAAAAGGAAGTTTTACCCTCAAGTCCTTTACTCCATAAGCCAGGTTTTCACTCCAAAACAAAGAAAGCATTCCCAAAAAGAAGATGAAAAGCACAAACCAAACCGATTTGTTTTGTTTGATTCGTTCCCAACTGTTTTTATAATCCGCCTCAATGATCCAATTGGAAATAATCCAAATGGCACCAATACTCATTAAAACGTTGGACAAAGTGATACCAACAGTTAAAATGGTTAGGGCAGTTAATCGTAAATAAAGATGCGCCGGTAGTTTAAACCACTTGTCAAACATCTATTTTTTGGTTAGGGGGTTATCGGTTAAGTATCTTTTTATAACGAGGTAAATCGTTTAATATTTCAACCGCTTCGAGAATATAAGCGTCATTTGCTAACGAATGGTCGATTCTTCCTTTTCCATAATAGTATCGACCTACAATTTCATCTTCTAATAATTCAACAATTTCTTTTTTGTACTGATCCAAATCTCGCTCTTTAGAGGGCTTAAACTGCTCCATAAAACGCTCAAATTCCTCAGACCCTTCGGTCAACAAGCCTTCTTGTAATGCAATTTTCTTGAGTTCCTCTACCTTCTCATACGATTGGGTATTGTACTCAAAATTGTGCCCCATTACGTAAGTTTTGAAATCTTCATATTGCTGGTCACTTAATTTAAAAGAACGTGCATCTGCTATTTCAGCATTTTCGTTTCGGAATTTAGTAGCATAATTAAAGATAAGGTTCTTACTCACCAAAGTAGTAGTAAGTCGAGAATAATCAGATAGGTCAATTGTTACATCAGGCTCAACCCCTCTCCCATCAATTACCTTACGGCCCGTAGTGGTTTTAAAAGTATGTATTAGTGAATCCGAAATTGCCTCAGCGTCATTTCCTGCCTCACGGTTTGAATAATCCAATTTTTGGATACAGCGACCAGAAGGAGTATAATATTTCGCGATAGTAACTTTTACCCGAGCATTGTATTTTAAGTCCAGCGGTCGTTGCACTAATCCTTTTCCAAAAGAAGTTGTTCCCACCAAAACAGCTCTGTCCAAATCTTGCAAAGCTCCTGAAACAATTTCACTTGCCGAAGCCGAACCTCCATCAATTAAAACCACAATTGGAATTTCTTCATCAAGGGGTTTCATTGTAGCCGTATAGCCTCTGTTATCTGCATCATGACGTCCCTTAATACTCACAATTGGAGAGCCTTTTGGCACAAACATGTTCACGATTTTTACCGCTTCTACCAACAATCCACCACCATTTCCTCTCAAATCAAAAATCAATTTCTCCATTCCATCCTTCTTCAAAGCATTAAAGGCAACACCTACCCGCTCTGCTGCTACTTGCGTAAAGGAAGTAAACTTGATGTATCCAATTTTATCATCTACCATTCCGTAAAATGGAACCGGACTGAGCTTCACCTCTTCCCGAACCAATGTTTTTTCAAGAATTTCGCCATCTCTATCCACCTTCACTTTGATTTGACTCCCTGGCTTTCCTTTGAGTTTTTCAGAAATTTCATCACTCTTTAATTCATCCACCTTTTGTCCATCCAGCTCAATAAAATAATCTCCAGCCCGTAAACCAGCCTTCTGAGCCGGATAACCTTCGTGCGGATCAACTATCTTCACTTTTCCGTTAACTGTTCCTATAATAGCTCCTATGCCCCCATACTGCCCTGTTGTCATGAGCTTGTAATCCTCAATTAACGATTCGGGAATATAATTGGTGTATGGATCCAGTTCTAACAACATGGCTTCAATTGCCGTTTTCATTAAATGTCCGGGATCGGGTTGATCAACGTAGTGAATATCAATGTTCTTATACACCAACTCAAACAACTCTAAGTTTTTCAAGATTTCAAAATCGACCGATTGGTCTTCTGTTGTGATCTGCGAACTACCGTAAAAGGAGATCAGCAGGCTCATTACGACTAAAAGTTGTTTCAATCCCTTCATGATCCTAAATTTTCCAATTGATGTAAAAGTAATTTTAATTTTTTCTCCAAATCCTGATATTGCGCTTTTTCCGGACCGGTATAGATTAAAAACAGTGCCAATCCTTCTTCTTTCTCCTCAAATTTCTCCAACAAATTTTTCTTATTCAGGCGATAAACCTCCCGTATTTGACGTTTGAGTCGATTACGGTCGACAGCTTTTTTCACCTTTCGTTTTGGAACCGAAATCACGATTTGGACCTTTGCTCCCTTATTGAACGAATAGGGCAAATAACGCACCAAAAAGGGGAAAGATTTGAGAATCTTACCTTTTTTAAACAAATCGTCAATGACGATTTGGCTACAAATTCGCTCAGACTTGGAGAAGGTGTTCGCCATTATTATTGGGATTGTTGCTTTTTAAGTTCAGCTGCGGCCCGTTCTAAATCCTGATAAAACTCTTCTCCGTAAACCCGAATTAATGGCCCCTTTAAGAATTTATACACTGGTGTTTGCAATTCTTTTCCCAGGGTACAAGCATCCGAACAAATGTGCCATCGATCATAATTCAATGCTGTAAACGAACGGTATTCTTTTACCCGAATTGGATATAGGTGACAAGAAACCGGTTTATTAAAATCGATTTTCTTATCCCGATAAGCATCCTCAATTCCACATTTGGTAATTCCATTCTCATCATGTGATACAAAAACGCATTCCCTTCCGTTCACCAATGAAGTAACAGGTTCATTCTCTCTATCCAAATAAAAAACACCTCGTTTCTCAATGACTTCGAGTCCTTTTTCATCCAAATAAGGTTTGATTTCATCGATGTGCTCTTCCAGTAAATTCACCTCTTCCTGGCTCAATGGAGCCCCATCATTTCCCTCTACACAACAAACGCCCTTACATGCAGACAAATTGCAAACGAATTCCTCCTCCAGTACTTCTGCAGAAACTAATTTATCTCCGATTTCGATAATCATAGTGTATAAAGATAATTGAAAGTAAGCAGTTGAAAAAGTGATCTTTCAACCACAAAAAAACCCTGATCAGTATTGACCAGGGTTCATGATATAAATAATACTGAAAATTAGCCGTTAAGTGCTTCTGCACCACCAACAATTTCCAAGATCTCATTTGTAATGGCTGCCTGACGTGCTTTGTTGTATTCTAATTTCAACGATTTATTCAACTCAGCAGCATTATCAGTTGCTTTGTGCATTGCTGTCATACGCGCACCGTGTTCACCAGCGTGCGAATCTAATAAGGCACTGTAGAATTGAATTTTAAGCGACTTAGGCATTAACTCTGTTACAATTTCCTCACGTGAAGGCTCAAAGATGTAATCAATTTGATTTCCTTCTTTCTTATCAGAATCCTCAGTTGTTGGAGGAACGATTGGTAAAAATTGTTCAGCAGTTGCAATCTGGCTCGCTACGTTTTTAAAGTGATTGTAAACCAATACCACTTTATCCACTTGTTTATTCACATAAGCTTCCATAATTCTTTCAACTTCCGGAGCAACGTTATCAAACGTTAAGTTGTTCCAGATGTCATCTAAATTAGATGGAAGATGCGACCCATCAATTTTGTATTCGGTTCTTTTGAAAGCATCAGTGGCCTTTTTACCCACTGTCATAACCGATACATTGTGATCTTTATATTCCTCTTTTGCAAGACGCATTGCCTCTTTGATGATGTTGTTATTAAACCCACCACAAAGACCTCTGTTTGAAGTTACAACAACGAGAACGATGTTTTTAACCTCACGATCTGAAGCATAGATGTTTTCAGATCCGTCAAGTGCAGAAGAAAGATCGGATAGAATTTCGGTTAGCTTATCGGCATACGGACGCATTTTGGTCACAGCATCCTGCGCTCTTTTTAATTTAGCAGCAGACACCATTTTCATGGCTGATGTGATTTGCATCGTGGACGATACACTCGTAATTCTATTTCTGATCTCCTTTAAGTTAGCCATAAGCTAATTTTTACGAATTGTGCTGATTAGTATTTAGCGGCAATATCCAAAGCTACTTTTTCTAATACAGACGTTAAATCATCTGTATATTTTCCAGCAGCCAATTGCTCCATAACATCTTTGTGATTTGCGTTCATGAAGTTGATAAATTCACCTTCAAACTCTTTCACTTTATTAACTGGTACATTTGTTAACAAACCTTTTGTTCCAGCATAGATGATTGCAACTTGGTTTTCCACTCTGTATGGATCTCCTTCTTTTTGCTTAAGAATTTCCACGTTTTTAGCACCTTTATCCAATACAGCTTTTGTAGCAGCATCCAAATCCGAACCAAATTTAGCGAAAGCTTCTAGCTCACGGTATTGAGCTTGATCCAGTTTCAAAGTACCGGCTACTTTCTTCATTGATTTAATTTGTGCCGAACCTCCTACACGTGATACCGAGATACCTACGTTAATCGCTGGACGTACACCTGAGTTAAACAAGTTAGACTCCAAGAAGATTTGTCCGTCAGTAATCGAAATTACGTTTGTAGGGATATATGCAGATACGTCACCCGCTTGTGTTTCAATAATTGGAAGGGCTGTTAATGATCCACCACCTTTTACTTTATCTTTTAAAGAATCAGGAAGGTCGTTCATATCTTTTGCAATTCCGTCATCAGCAATCACTTTTGCCGCTCTCTCTAATAATCTTGAATGCAAGTAGAATACATCACCAGGATATGCCTCACGTCCCGGAGGTCTTCTTAAAAGAAGTGATACCTCACGGTAAGCAACTGCTTGTTTTGATAAATCATCATAAATGATCAATGCAGGACGTCCTGTATCTCTAAAGTACTCTCCAATTGCAGCACCTGCAAATGGAGCATAGAATTGCATTGGAGCAGGGTCAGAAGCATTTGCCGCAACAATAGTTGTATAAGCCAAGGCGCCAGCTGCTTCCAATTTAGACACGATACCAGCTACTGTAGAAGCTTTTTGTCCAATCGCTACATAAATACAGTAAACAGGTTCTCCTTTATCGTAAAACTCTTTTTGGTTAATAATGGTATCAATACAAACTGTTGTTTTACCAGTTTGACGGTCACCAATAACCAACTCACGTTGACCTCTTCCAATTGGAATCATGGAATCGATCGCTTTAATACCAGTCTGTAATGGCTCATTTACCGGTTGACGGTAAATAACTCCAGGAGCTTTACGCTCCAATGGCATTTCATACGTTTCACCTTCAATTGGCCCTTTACCATCGATAGGAATACCCATTGTATCAACAACACGTCCTACGATTCCTTCACCAACCTGAAGGGAAGCGATTAAACGAAGTCTCTTTACTGTATCACCTTCTCTAATTCCTTCAGAGCTACCTAAAAGTACCGCTCCAACGTTATCTTCCTCAAGGTTCAATACGATTCCTCGTAATCCGTTATTGAATTCGATCATCTCACCGTATTGTACGCTGGAAAGACCGTAGATTCTTGCAATACCGTCACCTACCTGAAGAACGGTTCCTACTTCTTCTAATTCAGACTCAGATTTAAATCCTGAGAGTTGCTCTCTCAAAATTGCTGAAACTTCTGCTGGTTTAACGTCTGCCATTTTTCTAGATTTTAAAGACAGGAAAAAGTTGCACGTTTAAAACGTACACTTTGCCATCCTGTTATTTAGTTTAATAAAATATTATTCAAATTAGTTAATTGACGAGCAATTGACGAATCAATTTGCTTATCGCCCATTTTTACAACAAATCCACCGATTAAAGCTTCATCCACTTCTTCGGTTAACTCGATTGTTCCACTGTGATTTTCCTGAACTCTCGCTAAAATTTTGTCTTTTACAGTATTCTCTAAAGCTTTTGCTGAAACTACTGTTACTTCCAAAATATTGTTGTGCTCTTTGTACAGACTAGTGAAACTTTCTGCGATTTGAGAGAGAATTGCTCCTCTTTTGTTTTTTACGATCAATTTGACAAATCCCAAAGACATTTCATCCATGCTCTTTCCGAAGATTTCGTTGAAAGCTTTGATTTTCATGTCTGAATTAACGATCGGGCTCTTAAGAAGATTTTGAAGATCTTTTGACTCTCTGCATACAGATGCAAGAGATTTCATATCTCCATTAATCTTGTCAAGTACATTTCTCTCAACAGCCAAATCCAACAATGATTGGGCGTATCTTGATGCTACTTTTGATCCTTTCATGGAATTAATTTAACGTAATGTCCTCTGCTAATTTCTCAGCCAATGCTTTTTGTTTGTCATCGGAAGCCAACTCTCCTTTAATTACTTTCTCAGCAATTTCAAGAGAAAGAGAAGCTACAGTTGTTTTCAATTCAGTGATTGCAGCTGCTTTTTCAGCCAAGATAACTCTTTGAGCATCCGCTACAATTTGATCGTGCTGTGCTTTTGCCTCGTCTTTTGGCTCAACAACAATTCGTTTAGCAGTTTCTGAAGCTTCTTTAATCAACTGATCTCTTTCAGCTTTTGCTTCTTTTAATAAACTTTCGTTCTGAGCTTGAAGTTGCTTCATCTCAGCTTTTGTCTTATCCGCCAATTCTAATGATTCACGAATTTGACCTTCTCTATCGTTAACTGCCTTTAAAATAGGTTTCCAAGCAAACTTTCTTAACAACAATAGTAATCCGATGAAGATTAGTGCTTGCCAAAAAAATAAACCTAGTGAAAACTCATTAATTAATTTCTCCATTATTCTTCTTTTTTAACTTCTAAACAATGACCCACTATCAGTGCCAACCGCACTGATAGTAAGTCTAGTTTGGATTTCTTACTTCATTACCAAAGCCGCAAAACCAATACCCTCGATAAGCGCCGCTGCGATAAGCATTGCTGTTTGGATTTTGTTTGTAGCCTCAGGTTGACGTGCGATTGCTTCCATTGCTGATCCACCGATTCTTCCGATACCGATTCCAACACCTAAAACAATCAATCCTGCACCAATTATATCTGGCATTCCCATAACTATTTATATTTATTAGTTAAACATTTACAAATTAAAACTCTTAATGCGCGTGCGCATGCTCGTGATCATGTTCTTCAACAGCTGATCCGAAATACAAGGCAGTTAACATCGTAAAAATATACGCTTGTAGAAACGCTACAAGCAATTCTATAATAGATAGCAAGAACGACAATCCGAAGAAAGCTCCTCTTGCAAACCAGTTATCAAAAATAAAGATCAATGCCAACAAACTCATCAATACGATGTGACCGGCAGAGATATTCGCGTACAAACGAATCATTAAGGCGAATGGCTTAATAAATACACCTAACAACTCAATTGGCGCTAAAATAATTTTCATTGGAACCGGAACTCCTGGCATCCAGAAAATGTGCATCCAGTAATCTTTTTTACCCGAAACTTGAGTAATGATAAACGTAATAATCGCTAAACAAGCTGTTACCGCGATGTTACCCGTTACGTTAATTCCTAATGGTGTTAAACCTGTTAAGTTAACGATCCAGATAAAGAAGAATACGGTTAACAAATAACTCATGTAACGTGCATAGTGCTTTTCTCCAATGTTTGGAATAGCAATTTCGTCACGTACAAAAAGAATAATCGGCTCAAAGAATTTTGCAGATCCTGTTGGAGACAAAGTGTTTTTGTAAGCTTTAGCCACTCCTCTAAAGATGAAGAAGATCAAAAGAGCCACCAACAATGAACTCAATACGTTTTTAGTGATTGATAAATCAAAAGGAGTTGCATTTGTAGGATGTCCATGCTCATCCATTGACAAATGTCCTTCTGCACTATCAACTCTGTAAATTTTGTTGTGATATAACTTATAGAATTTACCGTTTGACTCAGCAACTGCATTTCCATGTTCAAATTCGCTTGCCATGAAAACGTGTAAACCTTCATCCCAAAGAATAACCGGTAAAGGGAATCCGTAATGTTTTACATTGTTTTTATCTGAATAATCAGACATGATGTTAAACTCATACGAATCAAGAAGGTGATGTTGAATGTGTCCTTTAATATCAGCCTGACGCTCTTCTTTAGACATATCAGCCCATTCTTTATCGACGTGTCCGTCTCCATGATGCTCATTTTCATGTCCGTTGCTACTGAATGCCAATACCGGGGCAAAAAATGCAGCAACAAGTAAAAGTCCCCAAAGTTTATTCATAATTCAACCTGTAGTTGTAAAAATCGGGGCAAAATTACGTATAAAATTAATATCGAAGAAACTTATGCGATAAATATTTTGGAATAGTGAGCAGTCAAATGCAAAAACATGACCAAAGTCACAGAAAACGAGGGCAAATTAGTCGGCTGTTGGTTCGTTTTCTTTTTCCTGATTTTTTAACATTTGAACCAAATAATAGGTTTCCAAAGCTAAACTCAATCCGTAAGGAATAAAAAACGTCATTGCCTCAACCTTATCTGTTGCTTCTTCACTATCCTCTTTAAAGAAGACGAAATAAAGCATGAATTTCACAAAACTCGAAGCCAGAAAGATAAATCCTAACTGTTTTGAATTGATGGATTGAAAATAAACCAGCATGGCAAAAAACAGCAAAGTAAGAATGTAATTGAATAGGTAGTATACAATAATATTATGTTCGAAAGGATCACCAAGAGTCGCCTTTTGAATAAATGCATGAATAGCAAATGTAAAAAGCAGTATAGCAGTTAATACAATAGCGAAGCGCAAAATAGCCTTAATCATTATCCTTATTTAGTTTATTAACCTGGCGTATGACATTATATAATGATGCAGCTACTGCGAATAGAGTTAATCCTATTGTCCATCCATTACTATCTTCGGACGATCCGTATTCTGCATCCAGATATTTTCCCAGATACGCTCCTGCAATAATAGTAACTCCCATTTGTAAACCAATACCTGAGAGGCGAATAAAAGGACCTGGTCCCTTTTTCGGTTTATTTTGAAGCTTCCTCAGCTCTTCAGAAGAATCTTCTTCGCTCATGAAATGAGATTATTAATAGACTAGCTCAGACTCATTTTCGCTAACCGCCTCTACTTGAGGAGCATCAAATGAAACTCCCTCAGCTTTTTGGATGTTGCACTGACCCTTAAAGTCTGCTCCAACATCAATTCCAATTTGACCTGCTGTGATGTTTCCGTAAATTTTAGCCGTCGATTTGATCATTAGTACACCATCTACCACGATATCACCGTTAATGTATCCTTCGATATCAGCATTTGCACATCGAATTTCACCTTCGATTTTACCGCTAGATCCTACAACCAACTTTCCCGTTGTATTTAAGGTACCTACCAATTCACCGTCAATTCGGAAATTACTGTCTGTTTTTACGTCACCTTTGATATTTGTCCCTTCAACGATACGATTCAACTTATCTGGAGAATTTACCGTATCTGCTTTTGCATTTCCACCTTTAAACATCCGTTTTGAGAATTTGTGAGAAACAAAAATACGAAAAAAGACGTGCAGATCAAATATCCTTTATTATGCGCAGGGCTTGAGTTATTCTTTGATCTTAATCTTGATGAGTTCAATTTTGGAATCGGACACCTCCATAACCGTGAAAATCAGCTCTTCCCATTCAAAGGTTTCATTCTGATCCGGAATATCTTCTAATTTATTTAACACAAAGCCAGCAATTGTTTCATATTCGGTACTCTCCGGAATAGGTAATTCGTAGTTTTCCCGTACATAATCAATCTCTGTTCGACCTGAAAATAAGAAGGTGTGTTCATCGATCTTTTCTTCGAGAATATCTTCATGATCATGTTCATCCTGAATTTCTCCAAAAATTTCTTCAATAATATCCTCGATAGTTACCAAACCAGAGGTTCCGCCAAATTCATCCACCACAACCGCGATAGTTCTTTTTAAACGGGTGAATTGCTCCAAGAGATTCTTCACCAAAACAGCTTCTGGAACAATGGAAATTGGCAAAAGAATTTGTTTAATGGAATGTGGTCGATTAAACAACTCATAAGAATGTACATACCCAATGATGTTATCGATTGAATCACGATAAATCAAAATTTTTGACAGACCAGATTCGATAAAACGCTCTCTCAAAGTGTCAATACTATCTTCAATCTCCAAAGCAACAATCTCGGTTCGAGGCACCATACAATCTCTTGCTTTAACCTCGGGAAACTCAAGGGCATTTTGAAGAATTTGAATCTCATTTTCCATATGAGCCTCTTCCTCAATCCGATCACTCAAATCCCGCACATAATGATCCAGGTCTACTTTGGTAAATGCCTCTGCTTTATCTTCTGTATCGGCTCTTACCAAACGTAAAAAGAGCGACGATATCCACATGGTAATTGTGGTTGGAATGAAAAAGATGATGTAAATAATCAAAAGTGGAATGGTCCCCACCTTTAAGGTTCTGTTAGGGTTGATTCGGAAAATAGCTTTGGGTAAAAACTCAGCTGTAATTAATACAATTAAGGTTGAAATAATAGTTTGCAACAATAAAATCAAAGCCGGGTAATCACCAATCGAATTTAAAAATGGCTCGAGCAAAACAGCCATAAAAATACCGTAAACCACCAGGAAAACATTGTTTCCAAGCAGCATGGTACTGATGAAATGTGGTTCGTTTTTTACGAAATAGGATAAAATTCGACCGTTCCAGGTTCCTTTTTGCCGATCGAGCTCAATCATAAGACGATTGGCCGAGACAAAAGCGATCTCCATGCCTGAAAAAAAGGCAGATCCAAGTAAGGTGAAAAAGATGATTAGATACGTACTGGGTTCGGGATCCATTTATTCGTTTGTTGCTACACCCTTGTTAAAACAAGAGGTAAACACTAAGGTAAGAAAATTCTCTCAAATCATTCTACTTCAGGAATATCGAAACCGATATCTTTTCGGTAGTATGCTTTGTCAAAATTAATCTTTTCAACGTTTTCATACGTTCTGTTTAACGCATCCGATTGATTTTTACCGTAAGACGTTACACAAAGTACTCTTCCTCCACTAGTTACATAAGTAGGTCCGTCTTGTTTTGTTCCAGCATGAAAGACGATAGAGTCGAAAATATTGTTAAGTCCCTGAATGTTCTTCTCCTTCTCATAAGCATCTGGATATCCACCAGAAACCATCATAACTCCCGTCACGGTTCTTTCATCAAAAACCACATCTCTTTCAGAAAGAGTCTCAGTAGCAACACCTTCAAATAACTCAAGGATATCCGATTTTAAACGTGGAATAACCACCTCTGTTTCCGGATCACCCATTCGGCAATTGTACTCAATTACATAAGGATCATTTTTTACATTGATCAATCCAAAGAAAATGAATCCTTTATAGTCGATTCCCTCTGCTTTTAAACCTTTCACAGTTGGAATGATGATTTGGTTCTCCACCTTATCCATAAAAGCAGAATTGGCGAATGGAACTGGAGAAACAGCTCCCATTCCACCAGTATTTAAACCAGTATCTCCTTCTCCAATACGTTTATAGTCTTTGGCTTCAGGTAATATTTTATATGATTGTCCATCAGTTATGATAAAAACGGAAAGTTCAATTCCTGATAGGAATTCTTCGATGACGACGGTTGAAGAAGCGGAACCAAACTTCCCGTCCTTTATCATGCTTCTTAATTCTTTTTTTGCTTCATTTAAATCATCCAGAATCAAAACTCCTTTTCCGGCAGCTAAACCATCCGCTTTTAATACGTAAGGAGGTTTTAAAGCCTCTAGATGAGCTATTCCTGCATCCAGATTATCACTGGTTACCGCTAAGTACTTAGCGGTTGGAATGTTGTATTTTTTCATGAACTTTTTGGAGAACTCCTTACTTCCTTCTAATTGAGCAGCTTCCTTATTTGGTCCTATAACAGCCACTTTTGACAATTGTGGGTCAGCTAAAAAGAAGTCATGAATTCCATCTACCAATGGTCCTTCGGGTCCAACAACGACAAAATCAATTTTTTCCTCTAAACAAAAGGTCTTGATTCCTTCAAAATCATCTGGTTTCAAATCTACATTTGTCCCAACCTGATTTGTTCCTGCATTACCAGGAGCGATAAAAAGTTTGTCTATTTGTGAGCTCTGTGAAATTTTCCAGCTAATTGCATGTTCACGTCCTCCGGAACCCAATACGAGTACATTCATGTTTTTTTCTTATTTGGTACAAAAATACGTTAAGAGAAAAACCTTATCCCCATCTTAAAGGGAAATGTTATCAACTATTGGAAAAATTTTTTCACGATTTTAACCGATTTGGCTATTCACCTTCAAGGAATTCCCAATCTTTGATTGGCTCAAAACGAGTCCAGGATTCCTTAACCGATGGATGCTGCAGTACACTTTCAACCGAAACTTCGGGTAATTCCTTTTCGGCCAAACCATTTTTCACGAAAATGAAATTAAAGCCCAGTTCGTTCGCTCCAACCAGACGATAACCCTTTGATTTAGCCAATTTTTCCATCGCAATTGGAGAAGCACCATGATAAACCGGATGTTTTCCCGGAAAAACGTAATTAGGATCGTAAGGCACCACAATATTCCGCATGCCCAATTCAACATGTGTTTCAATGATCACCACTTGGGGTTGTACTACCTCTAAAGCTTTCCACACCCAATAATCATTTCCGTCAATGTCAATAGACAATAAACCAATCTCTCCTTTTAAATTGGCTGATTCAACCAATTCATTAATATTCTCCGCTTTTACCTTGGCACAGCGAAATTTAGGTTGATACATCCATGGGTGAGGATATTTAGCATAGAACTTTTGCCCTCTTTTAATCGCCGTCGGATTTCCGTCCAGAAACAGCCCATGCCATCCAAAATTGAATGCTAAATTGGCACAGTTAGAATTGATACCATCATCCGAACCGATTTCAACGAAAGTTTTATGGGTCATTCCCAACATAGCAAAAATGAAGAGCAATTTCCCATCTTCTTCATATTGCGAAAAAACCCGGAAGCCACATTCAGACAAAGGAGGTGTTTTTCCCTCTTCTTGTTGGCTACGGTAACGATGAAAAAGTTGACGTTGACCAATTTGCACCTCAGCCGAAAATCGATTTCTGACTTTCAGAATGTAAAACTTGCTCTTTAAAAAATTCTTAAATGCCCCCATTTAGCTAATACTTAATGCTCCAGTCAACTTCCTTTTCCCACCGCGATTTTACTTGAATACTTCCAGAATAGTAAATAACCCGTTCCGGAATTCGTCCTTCTTTCAACGAACCCGCCGTCCATTCTCCATCTTCATTCTCATCAAAAATGAGTCGTAATTGATACGATAATGGAGCAAGTTCTTCAAAAGTCATTTGGCTGGCGTAGTCAGCCGTTTTCACAACCTCTCCTTTATCATTGATCAGCTCCACCAAAACGGTTTGCTGTACCATTGAATCTAAATTGATGATTAAGGTTCCGTAATAATCCTCAGCATGGTTTTCAAAACTTATACGGGTTTTTTCCTCATTTTGATTCCCATAAAATGAAGTAACCGCCAAAGAGTCAATTAACACTTCAAACTCACCCTCAAAAGGATGTAAAAAACGCAAGGTTCTGAGGTTTACAATTTCTTTCTCACAGCTAATCTGTACCGAATCAGCATTAAAGAGTTTTACTCCTGCCGAATCAAAAGAACCAATTGGCTCTGAAAAGGTAATTTCAAGATACTCTTCGGGTAAAAGTTTTCCTTTAGAGACATTGTTTGTTGTTTTAAGTGAACGGGAGGCATCTTTATCCGGAGTTCCTTTATACAAAGGTTTTAATGTGTCTTTTTCGCCATTTAGCTCGGTATAAAATCTCATTTTAGATTGTGGGTTGGAAGCCAACCAATAAATCAATGAATCTTCAGAGTCTGTATCCTCTTTTAGTAACTCCATTGTTGAAGTCATTTGGAAGGTATCGGGAACTGCAGAGAAAATCAGTTCCATTTTTCCAGGATAGGTAAATCGTTTATCCAACAATTTGCACTCTTCTCTTTTTTGACGATATGACTTTAGCTCAACTCCGGTAATCGCCGAATCGACTTTAATTGGTTCCGTTTGTAGAAAGGCTCTTTTTTCATCATTGTCCAATTTGAGGTTACGATTTTTATCCTCTATCGCAAAAAGGTAATACTCTCCTTCCTTTAAATAATTTAGCCTAAAATCACCACTCTCCGACGTTTGCCCGATATAAGTTGGTTTTAAGCGATAGGCAATTGAGTCAAAAGCTACCGTATCCGAAACCGGATAAAGCGCCATCAAAAAATCTCCATCCCCTACATTCGTAAATCCATCCGAGACATTTCCCTGTATGGAAAGTGAATCAATGTAATCGCCTGTAGAGAAAACAAACTGAAAAATGGAATCATTTTTCTCTGTAATGTCCGTTACTGCCCGGTTAAAGCTGATGGAATAAGTGGTATTCTCTTTTAATTCCTCGTTGAATACAATCTTTAAGCGTTTGTTTTTAGCCGTAATGGTTGGTGCATTCACCATTTGAGGTGTAATGATGATATTGTCCTTAGGATTACTGAGTGCAATGAACTCATTAAACTTGATGTTGATTTCACTTTGATCAAAATTGGTTTGACCATTGAAGGGGTACGTTTTTGCCGAATCAATTTCAGGAGCGGCCATATCCTTTCCACCACCAGTTAACACACTTATTTGTGCGCAGGATACCGCGATGGCAATAATAGATATGAAGCTGATTATTCTCCTGAACATTACTTTTCCTAAGGAATCATATTAGCGACAAGATCCGCGACTTTTACTAAATACTGGCGATCTGTTTCATCAAAATCAGCCAATTCATCGCTATCTACATCAAGAACAGAACGCACCTTGCCTTCTTTTATTATTGGAATCACAATCTCCGATTTACTCAAAGAGCTACACGCAATGTGTCCTGGAAAAGCATCTACATCATCCACTATGATAGTTTCTTCTTTTTCCCAACAACTTCCACAAACTCCTTTTCCTTTTTGAATTCTTGTACAGGCAATGTCACCCTGAAAAGGTCCTAACACCAGCTCTTCACTCCCTTCTGAATTGGTTTTCACAAAGTAAAATCCAACCCAAAAAAAGCCAAAAGTTTGCCTTAACGCTGCACAAATATTAGCACAATTCGCAACCAAATCATCCTCTCCTTCTGTCAAAGCCTTTAATTGTGGAAGGAGACTTTCATATCTTTCCTGTCTATTTCCCTCTAAAATTTTTAGATCTTCTGCCATAGTTGTGCAATCTTATTCGTGGCAAAAGTAGCCTTTTTAGCAAAATAAATCGGCCGAAACCGCATCGGCGATGAAGAGCGACTGTGGGGCAAGTCTCACATTGTTTTGATTTTGGACCAGAACCCCTGCGTCCAATTTTTGTTTTAAAACCGGGCTTATTTGCCGAAAAGCTTCCGGGGAAATTTGTTCCAACTCATCCAACTCCAACCCCCACTTGGTTCTGAGACGGGTTAAAACGTAATCATTAAACTTATCTGTTGAGGAGAGCACTTCTTTTTCAAACGAGCGGATTCCCTTTTTCATTTCGCGAAGATAAATTGCATTGTTTGCTATATTCCAGGATCGTTCATCGCCATTGTAGGAGTGTGCTGAGGGACCTAAGCCCAAATATTTTTGAGCTCGCCAATAAGCCGAATTATGCTGTGAGATAAATCCCTTTTTAGCAAAATTGGAGATTTCGTATTGCTCATATCCTTCCGTTTGCATAAAGCTGATGAGTACCTTAAACTGTTCTTCGGCTTGTTGTTCATCCATTTCATCCAGTTTCCCTTTGAGGTGCTGATGTCCAAAATAGGTTTGCGTTTCAATGGTCATACAATAAGCTGATAGATGCGGAATGGAATAGTCCTTTAGTAAATTTAACTGCCGTTTCCAATATGCCAAATCTGTACCCATTACCCCATAAATCAAATCAATGGTAATATTCTCGAATCCAGCATTCTTAGCCCAAACAATGCAATCTTTAGCCATACCGGCATCATGTGCCCGATTCATGAAACGTAAAATTTCATCATCAAAAGATTGAATTCCGATACTAAGTCGATTGATACCGGCCAACTTCATCTCCTCCAGTTTTTGAGGAGAAAGATCGTCAGGATTACACTCCAAGGTAACTTCAGCCTCAGAAGCCACATCAAAGTTAATACTGATACAATCCAATAACTGTTTAAGTTGATTTTGATTCAGCAAAGACGGAGTTCCTCCTCCAAAATAGATGGTTTGGATTTGTTCTCCCGCCAATTCAGATTTCCGCAATTCAGCCTCATAACAAATGGCATCCACCATTTCTTGCTGACGACTTAAATTTGTTGAAAAATGAAAGTCACAGTAATGACACTTTTGCTTACAAAATGGAATATGTAAGTAGATCCCCGCCACAAAAATTCTTCAGAAAACTAAGGTTTAATCCTAGCTTTCTTTTTCCTCGTACTCTTCTTTAGTTGGAGTTTTAAAGTAAACCTCTCTCAAGTCAAGATAACGCATACCATTAGTCTCTAATTGACGAACAGCAGCATCTAATAACATCATGTCTTCACCATACCATAGAATGATAAATGGTGCTTCTTCCATCAAAATTTTCTCCGCCTCAGCATAGGCCGCATAAGCCTCTTCTGAAGTTCCTGAAGCGGCACCTTCATCAAAGAACTTATCAAATTGTGCATTCTTGAAACGTGAACTGTTGATGTAAGAAGGCAGGCTCTTGTCTTTTGGAATGGCTTTTCCGTAAGCGTTAACCAAGAAAGTTTCCGGATTTGGATAATCCCCGAACCAGGTTGCTCTAAAAATATCTGCTCTACCGTATCCTTGGTTTTCGATCAAATCATCTAAATCCATTGCTTCAATATCAATATTGATATTCAATACAGATCTTAATTGCGACTGAATTTCCGAAGCCACAAGGTAGTATTCATTTCCGATTCTGAACTGCATTTCGAGTGATGGAAAACCTTTTCCATCAGGATATCCAGCCTCAGCCAACAACTGTTTTGCCTTTTCGGGATTGTACGTATAAGATACATCCTCAATCCCTTCAAAATCATAATCCTTAAACACCTTTGGTAGTGGAGGTGTAATTCCGAACTTACCAATTTCGTAAGCCTGATTTTTCATCACCTTCTCTTTCAACTTCTTACGATTGATGGCATAGTTAATTGCCTGACGCACCTTTTTCTTTTTCAGAACAGGTGTTTCCATATTAAACTCAAGGTAAGTTGTAGACAACTGTGGCTCAGAAATAAGCATGTACTTAGGTGGCTTACTTTCAAAATCACCTACTTTCTCCTCCATTACCTCAGAGATTTTTGAAATAGGCACTCCTGGGATGTAAGACAATCCACCTTCCCAGAACTGATCCATCTGATCCTCACTATGTTCGTAATATAAGAACATGATGGTATCTAAGAAAGGAAGCTGATTTCCATCCGCATCTTTACCATAGTAATTTGGATTTTTGAAGAGTTGAACTTTCTCCGAGGTAGAACCCTTCATATCATACACAAATGGCCCTGTTCCAACTGGATAAAAATTCCCGGTATAATCAAGAGACTCCTCTGGAATGATTGATGCAAAAACCGTTGCCAGTTTTTGGATAAACACATCCGAAGGCTCCATAATTTGAATATTTACCACATTACCTTCTATGCTGATTCCAGAAATTTCTTCTGTTTTTTCATTGTAATAATCCTCACCCCCAACAATGGTATTTTTAAAAACCACATACGAACGATTGGATGGATCATTTTCGTAGATTGTCTTAAACGAAAACAAGACATCATTTGGTGTTAACAAACGACCTTTACCACCTTTAAAACAATCGTTATCATGGAAATAAACATCTTCTCTAATCGTAAAAGAGTAAGTTAAACCATCATCGGAAACACTCCACTCACTGGCGATGGATGGACCCACCTCCAAAGTTTTAGGATCGTATTTGACCAGACTTTCATAGACCTGATCGTAAACCTGTGCCGTTTCCAACTTTTGAACCTCCGTGATAGGTTTGGTGTTAAAATAACTACCGATAGGCATTGAAAAACAACCTCCGTACATCGATTCTTCCGCAACAACCTCTCCCTCACTGTTCCCTTCTTCTGAACCTCCACAGCTAACTAAAAACAAGCCAGTGGATAACAGGAAAATTTTGCTGAAAACCTTCATAGATACTACGCTAGATAAGTGTATTTTGATTTCGTTCATCTCAAATATAAGTCAAATTTTCATAACTGATTAATTATTACGAATTTTATAGAGCTAAGCTTATTGGCCATTCATAGAAAAAAAGTACCTGTTTATCTTGGTTATTTTCAAAGTAAATTTTAATATTGCAGTTATTATAATGGCGAAAAATGCCTGTTACAGAATGTTATGATGTTGAAAAACAATATCTTACTATTAATTATCTTTTTAGGAGGTTCGTATGCATCTTTTGCAGACTTATCGCTAGAAGGACATTACCAGGGAAAAAACCTTTTCGTCCAAAACCCTGAGGATGAAGATGGTTTTGGTTTTTGTGTAACCCGAGCTACTGTGAATGGAAACCCGATTGCTGATGGAATTCAATCCAGCGCATTTGAAATTGATTTTACCGCTCATAGTATAAAAGTTGGAGATCCAGTTTTCATTGTATTGGAACATGGAATTGGTTGTAAACCAAAGATTTTAAACCCTGAAGTACTTTTACCAAAGAGTACCTTTGTCATTGAGGAGATTAGTTGTTCTCCTGATGGAAGCTTAAGTTGGTCAACAACTGGTGAGTCAGGTAAGTTACCTTACGTTATTGAGCACTACCGTTGGAACAAGTGGGTTTCGGTTGGAGAAGTTGATGGAGAAGGAACTTCGGACATGAACTCTTACGAATTCAATTTATCACCTCACTCAGGAGAAAATAAGGTACGTGTTGTACAAACAGACCACACTGGGAAAAAGAAACCTTCTCAGGCGGTTACATTCACTAACACTACCGTTAAAGAACCTACCTTAACGCCTAAAAAGGTGAAGAAAGAAATTAAGTTTTCGGCGGATGGCACTCCGGTAGAAACCAAATATGAAATTTACGACGCCTACGGTAATATTGTCAAAAAAGGTGTTGGTTCTCAGGTAGATTGTACCAACCTTAAGAAAGGAGCCTACTACATAAACTATGACAATAAGAACGAGAAGTTCATTAAAACCTAGTTAGAAAAATACTTTACATGAACCCTGGCTTTTAAGTCAGGGTTTTTTTATAAATAAAAATTTTATGAAGCTGGAACACATTGGTATAGCCGTTAAAAGTTTGGAAAACTCCAATCAACTTTTTAAGGATCTATTTAACCGAGAACATTATAAAATTGAAAGAGTTGAATCAGAGCACGTCAACACTTCTTTTTTTCAAGTTGGAGAATCAAAAATTGAGCTATTAGAAGCCACTGATCCACAGAGTCCGATCGCTAAATTCATTGAGAAAAATGGAGAGGGTATTCATCACCTAGCCTTTGAAGTAAAGGATATTGACGCAGAATTAAAACGCCTTTCGGACTTAGGATACCGTCTTATTCATGAACAACCAAAAGATGGTGCTGACAACAAACGCATTGCCTTTTTGCATCCTAAATCTACCAACGGAGTTCTAGTTGAACTTTGTCAGGAAAAAGCTTAGGCTTTTAAAATAATTCTGAAGGTAGTTCCGACATTTAATTCGGACTTTTGGACAAAGACTTTTCCTTTGTGAAAGTCTTCTACAATTCGCTTAACCAGACTCAAGCCTAATCCCCAACCCCGTTTTTTAGTGGTATATCCCGGTTGAAAAACGGTTTTTATTTTATTGGATGGAATTCCTTTGCCATTGTCTGTAATATCAATGATTACATCATCTTCTTTACGGAAAATCGTGAGGTCAATTTGCCCTTTACCGTCTTCCATAGCATCAACTGCATTTTTTGAAATATTTTCAATTACCCACTCTAACAATGAGACATTAATTGGTGCCAAAATTTCTTCTTCCTCATGATGGAAATTGATGATGATTTTATTTGAAATTCGTTTACGGAGGTAATCGATAGCCGTTTGTAACACTTCTCTAACGTTAGCCTCTTCTAAAATGGCATCCGAACCAATTTTTGAAAACCGATTTGTGACTTTGGTTAAACGCTCAATGTCCGTATTAATCTCTGTGGTGATTGTGGAATCAGTACCTTGTGCCTCTAACAACTGATTCCAGGCCATGAGGGATGAAATTGGTGTTCCCAGCTGATGTGCTGTTTCTTTGGCCATTCCCACCCAAACCTGATCTTGTTCTGCTTTTCGAAAAGTACTAAATCCCAAATAAGCAATTAGGACAAACAATCCAATAATAAAGAACTGTACAAAAGGGAAATATTTCATTTGTATTAGTTCAGCCGAATGTTCGTAATAAATCACTCCATTTCTATCCGCTCCCAACTCAATAACGATCGAATCATTATTGGCATAAAGCTTCTCTAAAAGCTCTTGTCCATTTCCTTCCTCGTACTCTTTCATATTGGTTCCCAACACTTCTCGATTTTCTTTATCGATGAACATTACAGGCACCAGGTACTCATTATTAATCAACTCATTATTGAAACCTTCAAACAAAGAATCCCTACTCTGCTCCAACGCTTTCAACTTTTGAGTTTTGAAATAGACCGAATCAAAATAAAAAACTTTCTGTCGCTCATCTCCATACAATACCAGATCAATTGGAGGCTGGTTATCGCGCCAGTTGGTTATGAAATACCGAATGGAATCGTTTCGTTGCATTCGAAAGATAGAGTCATACCATTCCTGCGATTGATTTTCATTCGCCAGCTTAATCGACTCCATCAAATTAGCATCAAATCCCTCCAGATTGTAGGCTGACACAAAATTTTCACCCTCATCCGTAATAATAGCCGGAATTCCGCTGCTATTTTGCAAAATGCTCACCGCAAAAGAATAATCGGTAAGATCCTTTCCCACCTCAGCCATGGCCAGTGTCCAGGTTTCAACCTTAATACTATCCTTTTCTTTTATATTCTCTAAAGCCTGGCTTAGCTCCTGAAACGTATGATCCGTTAATTTGACCAGTTCTGATTTACGTCGCACCGACTCGGCCCATTGCTGAATACGGTCAACTTCTTTGTCCTGAACTTTTTGGACAATTTGAAATGAAAACCACAGTGATGCCGTCACTAACAAGGTTGCCAGCAACAACAGGGTCAATTTCCAACGTTGTTTTTTGTGATAAAGGTTCATTTTTCGTCAGTAAAATAACGCTTCTTTTGCCTAATTATTTTCGTATTCCACCTCAACCTCATCCTGTTCCTCTTGTTGTTTCTTTAATTTATCAAAGAATTTCCCCGTAAACTTCTTGTTTTTCTTTTTCATCACGGTGTCCTTTTCTGTCTCCTGAATCTCCTCCTCGTAAAAGATAAACTCTACCTCATGCTTATTCTCCTGCTCCATTTGTTTAACAGTAGAATCTCTTTTAAACATTCCAAATTCTGATTTCATAATGGATTTAAAACTATCCTTTTCATGTGTTAGATTCTCCTTGATGTGATTTTTACGCTCGTCTTTGTCCAAAGCAAACTCAGGATCGTCAATATGCCCACTCATTGTTAAGAAAACAATCAGCCCTAAACCATCATCTTCAATCTTTCCAAACTCTGTGTATTCGGGTTTTGATTTGAGTTCTCTGAATCGGAAACTAAAGTGATATTCAATCATGTTATCCAGATCATGCCAACCAAACAAATCCACATCTATTGCATTGGTTTTAATTTTCATTTTTGGAATAGTGATCCTTCCATCCTTGATTTCAATTTTATTATTGAGGGTTGAAAAACGGAGATCTAGCAATTTTTCTTCAAACTGATCAATGTGCTTATTTAAAAGCAGTTTTAAGCCTTTGTTCGATCGCATATAATCCGTTACAGATTTCATGGTCTCCAAATTTGTCAAAGCTCCCTGACTCAATTCAATGTCCGACAAGACGTACATTTTTTCTTTGATAATGGAGAAATACGGATCAAAAAAGAGTAGCAAATCCACTTTTCCTTTGGCCTTTCCTGAAATTTGTTCGTGAGTGACCGATTCCTGGTCAAAATTCTCCCATTCCTCAAAAAGTGATTTTACGTTAACACCTGTAAAATTGATTTTTCCCTCAATGACATTTCCGTTTTCCAAGGCATTATTCAAGGTTAAATTTGCCCAAACCGAACCACCAAGTGTCTTTAATTTTAATTGTTTCAGAGAAGCTTTTCGATTAGCATAGAGTAATTTTCCGGAGATGTCTCTAAAATTATGATTATCCCATTTTACCTCACGTATATGTAGTTCGGTATTCAAATTCAAAGCAGCCGGAAGTTCAAAGACGCGTGGAGGACCTTTTCGTTCTTTATTACTCTCGCCCAAAAACTCATTTAAATCAATAAAATCAGACTCAATAGTCGCTACCAGTCCTAAACCATCCGAACCTTCAATAAACGGAACAAAGTTCTTTAAAGCCCCACTCAAAAGGATATCGGACTTTTGCGTTTTGATACTTAAATCTTTGACCGCAGCATCTTTTCCATGAATGAGAATATTACCATTAATCTTCTCATAGGCCAAATGGTCATTGGCACTCTTATACATCACATCCGATAATTCCAAATCACCATTTGCTCGTACAATTTCAAATTTGTCTTTTCGGTACTGCGGATCAAAAAACTGCACCACCGTTTCTAAATCCAATTTGAGATGTCCTCCAATCTTTTCAACATCCTTAAATCCAAAAAAGCGATCAAAAGCCGCCAAGTCCAAATCCCCCTTCATCTTTGAATTCAAAACAGGTTGAGAGAAATCTTCCATAATCGCACTCCCAATAAAATAGCTATTGAGGAGTTTTAAACTAAGGTTTTTGAATTCCAGTTTTTCCTTTCTATCCCCTTGAGCATTTTGGTAAGACCCAATGAGATTGACATCATAAATTTTCAATTTATTTTTTGGTTCGATCAGCGACCCACCAGCCAAACTAAAGTCGGCTGTTACCGATGGCATTTCGGTTTTAGAAATGGATCCTTTAATCTGCGATCTGAAATCAATGATTCCCTCACCATCGTATTTTTTCGTCTCAGCAAAGGACTCATCTACCAAACTATTCACTAGTTGATTTAATTGAACATCATGCCCAGTTACCTGCATGTCAATCTCTGAAGAATCGACAAATCCGGTAATTTTAAACGGCATTTCCTCAATGTCCAAATCTCCTCGATTAAAAGTGTATTTTTTACCCTCAGTATTAATGTTTAAGTCCAAATCAAGCTTTGCCTCCTTTTCCTGAATCAGAGAAAAAGAATTACTTCGGATTTGATGAACAAATAAATCTCCCTCGGCTAATAAATTATAGTTAGTTGCTGTAAAATCCCCTCTTACCAAGCCTTCGGTAATGTCAACTTGATAAAACTGCCGGGTTGAAAGATTGGTGTAGTCAAACTTGATGTTCTTCAACTTCAACAACTCCAGCATAAACTCAAAGTTGGATGAAGCAGTATCCGCTTCGGGATCTGATTTTACAATACCATAATTGTAATCCCCATCAGCATTGGTTTTTAGATTTAGCTGACCGTTTTCGGCCCGGATACGTTTTACTTTATAATCCCCCTGCCAAATATCCATCACACTAAAGTTGAAGAACATGTTTTCGGCATAAAGTAGAGTATCTTCACTCTCTCGTTCCTTATAGGCATCTGCTATAAAAACGTGCTCAAACTGCAAAGAAGCGTATGGAAAATCGTGAAAAATGGAGAGTTCGATATTTCTAACCTTGATATCGGTTTCTAAATGCGAATTAATTTCATCGATCGCGTACTGCTTAATTTCATCCTCATAAGCGTACAGAATAACCGTCACCACTGTTGTAAAAAACAGGCAGACGAAGAAAGTCCAAAACACGAACTTTCGTAATATTCTAAGCGCCTTTCGCATAATCTAGTGAAATTAGATCAATTAAGTGAACTGCTAAAGGTCTCCGGTTTTTACTTTTCAACGGGCCAACGTTAGAAGGTTACGAAAGTTGTGAGCACAAAAAAACCGATTTGCCAAATCGCAAACCGGTTTACTATTCTTAGTTCGTTTATGTTAGAACGATTCGTTTAGTTTATCCAAGCCTTCTTTCACTGCATCTTCTACCTCATCTTTATTCTCTTTTAAAACATCTCCAATGGTATCCAATGCCTCATTTAAAAATGATGTTGAATCCTGAATTTGTTCAGTCACTTCCTCAACTGCTTCGTTTAATCCCTCCTGGAGGATTTGATTCATGTTATTGTTTTTCTTCTCTGGTTTTTCAACCGGCTCTTCTTTTACTTCTTCTTCACCACCACAAGAAATTGTGCTTACTGAAAAAAATAGCCCAAGCCCAAGAATTAAAATGTACTTTTTCATCTGATTGCTTATCGTTTAATTTCTTAAGAATTAAAACAAAAATAGAAATAAATTGTTTCAAGAAAAACCAAAGTCAAGAACCGAAAAAAAGCAGGAAATGCTAAATTTGATACAACGATAAAATATATCTAATAACCAAAATTAATTATAATGGGATTCGAATTACCTAATTTACCATACGCTCACGATGCTCTTGAGCCACATATTGACGCTAAAACCATGGAAATTCACCATGGAAAACACCATAACGGTTATACAACCAAATTAAACGCTGCTATTGACGGAACAGATTTAGCTGGAAAATCAATCGAAGATATTTTAGCAAACTGTGCTGACAATGCTGCTGTAAGAAACAATGGTGGAGGTTACTACAACCACTGCTTGTTTTGGGAAGTAATGTCTCCAAACGGTGGAGGTGAGCCAAGTGGTGAATTGGCAGATGCTATTAACGCTGCTTTTGGTTCGTTTGACGAATTCAAGACAGCTTTCTCAAATGCTGCAGCTACTCAATTTGGTTCAGGATGGGCATGGTTATGTGTTCATGCAGGAGGGAAAGTAGAAGTTTGTTCTACTCCTAACCAGGACAATCCTTTAATGAACGGAATTGGATGCGGTGGAACTCCTATCCTTGGATTGGATGTTTGGGAGCATGCTTATTACTTAAATTACCAAAACAGAAGACCTGATTACATCAACGCCTTCTTTAATGTGATTAATTGGGAAGAAGTAAGCAAACGCTACGCTGCCAATAAATAAACTCATTTTTTGTACCTTAAAGGGCTGTTCTTTATTGAGCAGCCCTTTTTTAGTTTTATAAATGAAGAGAAAAATGCTTGGAATATTGCTTTTGGGAGCCTTGGTTTGGAGCAGTAACGGTTGTTATAAAGACAAAGCCGAACCAGGAGATTGTGGAACTACGGTGAGTTATTCCCAAGAAATTGTTCCCATCATTAACTCATCCTGTGTAACGGGGCAAGGAGCCGGAACCGGCTGTCACGATGCCTGGATTCACGATTATAGTCAGGTAAAATCCAAAATTAAAGGCGGAAGTTGGCAATATCGGGTATTGGACCTAAAAGACATGCCACTGATTCCCAACAATTTTGGAATTGATCCTTTAACCGACGAAGAATTGAAATTAATGCAGTGTTGGATTGAACAAGGCTTCAAAAAAAACTAGGTTAAAAACAAACCTTTGTCCCTCTTTCACGTTTCCATTTTTAGATGAAACTTCCTATCCGACTATTACTATTGAGCTCATTGTGCTGGATGACCTCCTGTTATAAAGACCAGGCAGCGCCAGTTGATTGTGCTACAACTGTCAGCTATTCAAACGAAATTAAACCCATTTTAAGTTCCTCTTGTGCCAATGGTCTTGGCCCCGGAACCGGATGTCATGATGCATGGGTTTTAGAATATCCGGGTGTACTCAACGCCATTAACATTGGTACTTTTGAAAGCACCATTTTTGACTTGCAAAGCATGCCTAAAATGCCCAACGATTTTGGGATCGATTCATTAACAAATGATGAATTGGAAACAATTCGTTGCTGGTTAGAGCAGGGTTATCCAAATAACTAAGTCCTCTTAACATTACTCCCTTTAAATTTTCTAAATTTGCGCTTCAAATTAATGGCGTAAATCATGGATTACAATCACAGGGAATTAGAAGCTAAATGGCAAAAATATTGGGCCGACAATAAGTCTTATGCAGCCGATGACAATTCGGACAAACCAAAGTATTATGGTTTAACCATGTTTCCTTATCCTTCGGGAGCAGGATTACATGTAGGACATCCACTGGGATACATTGCTTCCTGCATTTACGCTCGTTATAAAAAACTAGAAGGGTTTAACGTATTGCATCCAATGGGATATGATTCTTTTGGATTACCCGCTGAGCAATATGCTATTCAAACCGGGCAACACCCAGCCTTGACGACCAAAAACAACATTGCCCGTTACCGCGAACAATTGGACAAAATTGGTTTTTCATTTGATTGGGATCGAGAAGTAAAAACATCCGATCCAGCTTATTACAAATGGACTCAGTGGATTTTTAAACAATTGTACATGGCCTGGTACGACAACCAAGCCGACAAAGCCCGTTCAATTGATGATTTGATTGCTGAATTCGCAGCTAATGGAAACGCCAATGTGGATGCTGCAACTGATCAAACTGAAACGTTCACTGCTGAACAATGGAAAGCATTCAGCGAAAAAGAACAGCAAGACATCTTAATGAACTACCGCCTTACCTTTTTGGCCGATTCATGGGTAAACTGGTGCCCGGCATTGGGAACTGTTTTAGCCAATGATGAAATTAAAGATGGTGTTTCGGAAAGAGGCGGACATCCGGTAGAACAAAAGTTGATGCGCCAGTGGAGCATGCGAATCACAGCTTACGCCAAGCGTTTATTAGAAGATTTGGATGGATTGGATTGGACCGATTCATTGAAAGATCAACAACGTAACTGGATTGGAAAATCACAAGGGGCCTCAGTACGCTTTAAAGTTGAAAATTCGGAAGAAGAAATTGAGGTATTTACTACCCGCCCTGATACGATTTTTGGCGTTTCATTCATGGTATTAGCTCCGGAGCATGAGTTGGTGGCTCAATTGACAACTGATGAATACAAAGCAGATGTTGAAGCTTATCAACAACAAGCCAGTTTAAAGACAGAAAGAGATCGTCAATCGGATGTTAAGAACATTACAGGGCAATTTACAGGAGCATATGCCATTCACCCATTCAACGGAACAAAAGTTCAAATTTGGATTGGAGATTATGTATTAGCAGGATATGGAACCGGTGCTGTAATGGCCGTTCCATGTGGAGATCAACGCGACTGGGATTTTGCCAACCATTTTGGAATTGAGATCATCAATATTTTTAAAGATGTGGACGTAAGCGAACAAGCTTATGCCGAAAAAGATGCAGTAATCGCCAATTCGGATTTTCTCAACGATCTACCGGCTAAAAAGGCCATTAAACGTGCCATTCACGAAATTGAACAAAAAGGAATTGGAAAAGGAAAAACCAATTACCGTTTGAGAGATGCTGTTTTCTCACGTCAACGTTATTGGGGAGAACCATTCCCGGTTTATTATAAAAACGATATTCCTCAGCTTATTGAGGATGAATATTTACCACTGCAGTTACCAGAAGTAGATAAGTACTTACCAACTGAAACTGGTGAACCACCATTGGGGAATGCTACCAACTGGTCGTGGGATGAGAATGAAAAAACCATAAAGGCGAATGCTGAGCAAGATGGTTCGAGCATTTGGCCATTGGAGTTGAACACTATGCCAGGTTGGGCAGGATCATCATGGTACTTTTTAAGATACATGGATCCTCAAAACGAGAAAGAATTTGTTTCTCGGGAAAGGGTAGATCAGTGGAATCAGGTGGACTTGTACATTGGAGGAACTGAGCATGCTACTGGTCACTTATTGTACTCTCGTTTTTGGAATCAGTTTTTGTTTGACATGGGCTACATTGGTTTTAGAGAACCTTTTGCTAAAATGATCAATCAAGGGATGATTTTGGGACGCTCAAGTTTTGTTTACAGAGATAAAGAAAGCGGGAAGTTTGTCAGCTTTGATAAGCGCAAAGAGTATAAAACAGCCAGAATGAATGTAGAGATCAGCAAAGTTGATAATGACAAGCTCGATCTTGAAGCATTTAAAAACTGGATGCCAGAATTTAACAATGCCGAATTCATTTTGAATGATAACGGTGAATACATCTGCGGACATGAAATTGAAAAAATGTCTAAATCCAAATACAACGTTCAAACTCCTGATGAGTTAGTAGAAAAATTTGGAGCAGATACCCTACGTTGCTATGAGATGTTCTTAGGACCATTAGAGCAATCAAAACCATGGGATACCAAAGGAATTAATGGTGTAAGTAACTTCTTGCGTAAGTTCTGGCGTTTGTCACACGATAAAGATGGAAACTTTGTGGTTTCGGATGAAGAACCAAGCAAAGACGCCATGAAAACGGTTCATAAAACCATCAAGAAGGTAAAGGACGATTTAGATCGTTTTTCATTCAACACCGGGGTTTCTAATTTCATGATTGCCGTTAATGAATTGACCGAGCAAAAGTGTAACAACCGTTTGGCTATTGAACAATTAACGATTATCCTTTCGCCATATGCTCCTCACATTTGTGAAGAAATTTGGGAGAAATTAGGTCACACTGAGAGCATCACAAAAGCTAGCTGGCCAGAATTCAACGAAGAGTATTTGGTTGAGAGTGCATACGCCTATCCAGTTTCATTCAACGGAAAAATGCGATTTAAACTAGAATTGGCCTTAGATCTTTCTCCTGCTGATGTTGAGAAGGAAGTTTTAGCCAACGAACAAGCACAAAAGTACCTGGATGGTAAGTCGCCTAAAAAGGTGATTGTGGTTCCGGGGAAGATTGTGAATGTAGTAGTTTAGGTTGTTAGAACAGATGGTAGATGACCAGAATGTTTCGGAATTAGAGGGTGGAAATCATATCTCACAGACAACAAAATAATTTGTTAGCTTTAGCCAAACGTTAGCGCCAATACGTATTAAATGAAGCTTCCTATAGTCCCTCTGCTAAGCTCAATACTGATTTTATTATTTAGCTGTAATTCAAAATGTTCTCTTAGCAACTTCGATATAGTTGGCAAATGGGACGTTGACAAATTTGACATTTTTGGTGGTCAAGACAAAGTAAAAAATTTCTGCGATCCCCAAGATATTGATTATGATGAATATTCATGTGAAACCAAAATGTT
>JAKSBJ010000267.1 GCA_022361195.1 Flavobacteriales bacterium | reverse complement strand
TCGCATACAATGAGTTTTGCTTCAAATCCTTTGAAATGGTTGGAGCAATCATTTTCGATTCTTGAATTTTAATAGCACCAAATGGTTCTAAACCTTCTCTCAATTTCTCTTCTACATGATTATTCATTTCCGTAGAAGGATCAGTGATTTTGTACTTCGTAGTAATCAAAGAAGTGTACTTATTGTCAACCATCTTAGCTGAAGGAGCATTTCCATCAAACTTATCTGTCAAACTTGCAACAATCTCTGAATTATTTGCCTCTTGGTCCAAGAATTCAACTTTGTACTGACGACCTCCCTGGAAATCAACTCCCCAGTCTAATCCTTGAGTAGCAAGTGATCCGATACCAATTACAATTACAACTCCTGAAACGATGTAGAAAAGTTTTCTCTTTCTAACAAAAGGAATGGCTGTTTGTGTAAACCAATTCTTCGTTAAAGAATTAGAGAAACTTACGTTCTTTTCACGATCGAGGAATGATGTAACAATCAAACGTGTAATAACCACGGCAGCAAAGAATGAAGTAAAGATACCGATGATTAAAGTCGTGGCGAAACCTTTAATTGGTCCAGTTCCGAAAGTTGCCAAAACAATACCCGTTAATAAGGTTGTAATGTTGGCATCCAAAATAGCTGCTAATGCTTTAGAGAAACCATCTTTAACCGCTCCCTTAACACCTTTACCGTGTCGTAATTCCTCACGAATTCTTTCAAAGATAAGTACGTTGGCATCCACCGACATACCTATGGTCAGTACAATACCTGCAATACCAGGTAGTGTTAAAATTGCTCCCATTGAAGCCAATGCTCCAATCAAAAGGAATACGTTAACAATCAACGCTAAGTCGGCAATTAAACCTGCTTTGCTATAGTAGAAGATCATGTAAACTAACACCAATGAAAGTGCAATTACAAATGACCACATTCCACGACTAATATTTTCTTGTCCCAGTGATGGTCCAACAACAGCTTCATCAACAATCTTAACTGGAGCAGGAAGTGCACCTGCATTTAATAGTCCTGAAAGATCTTTTGCTTCGTAAAGACTAAACCTTCCTGAAATTGTAGAACGACCATTTCTCATTACATCGTTTACAACCGGTGCTGAGAATACGTAACCATCCATGGTAATAGCAACTTGTTTTTCCAAGTTTGCTTCTGTCATAGCCTCCCATTTCTCTGCTCCAAGGCTAGTCATGCTCATATCAACAGCAAATTCACCTGGAATTGGGCTACTAACCGAAGACTTATCAATGTGCTTACCACTTACTGGAGCTCCATTTGAAGGAACTTTGATAGCGTGCAAATAAATCAATCCTACTGGATTTCCATCTGCATCTTCCATTTCTTTAGCATCCCACATGAATTGAAGGTCTAAAGGAAGATTTGCACGAACAACAGGGTGATTTAAACGAGAATTTAAAGTTGAAGTATCTTTTACTTGAGCGTATCCAACATACGAACCAGGATTGTAACCAATTGGCTCACCGTTTTCGTTGTACTCAAATGCCAACTGCATTAAAGAAGTAATAGGGAATCGCTTTAATTGCTCTTCTCTTGACATTTGTTGTCCTTGTCCAGTTGAATCTGAGCTCTCAGCTTCTCCTAATAGATCATCTTCTTCAGTTGTACCATTGTCCTCAGGACTTGATAATAAATCATCTGGTTCCCCTAAAAGATCATCTTCTTCTGAAGAAGTAGTATCAGCATCTTCAACTAGGTCAGTTGCCGTTGTATCTCCTTCATCAGCTCCAAGAATATCATTGCTCTCTTCAGTACTAGTTGAAGTACTATCATCCAAATCTCCGAATAAAGCAAAACTCAATTTCTCTTGAGCAGCTAATAAACGATCAGAGATCCCATCATAAGCATTATCATAAACTTCATAGAACTCAAGGTTCGCAGTAGTTTGAAGTTTTCTTCTTACTGACTCACGATCTTTAACACCAGGAAGCTCTACGAAAATTCGATTAGAACCTGTTTGCTTTTGAATGGTAGGTTGAGCTACACCAAAGGTGTTTACCCTTTTTTCAATAATAATTTCAACACCATCCAAAGCGTTAGAAGCTTGTGTCTTTAAGAAAGAAACAACATCCGCATTTGAAGCCTCAGCAGCTACTTCATCCGGATTGTGCATGTGGAAGATTTTGGCCATTGGATCATCCGAGACCTTTTCAAATTCTTCCTGGAACAAATCAATGAAATTACCTTCACCAGCATCTGTTCTGACTTTTGCAGCATCATATGCTTTTTTGAAAGTTTGATTTCTAGTGTTTCCTGCTAATTCTGCTACTAGTTCTGGAATCGAAATTTCGAGTGTTACACTCATTCCTCCTTTGAGGTCCAAACCAAGGTTGATTTCGCTTTCCTTACATTCGGCGTAAGTGTATCCCCAATGTACAACCTCATTAGCCTGGTCTTTTAAGTAAAGATCTCTGTAGTATTCAATGATCCCTTGTTGGTCACGAGTAGAGTCCGTATATAAGGTATCTCTTTCAGCAACAATGTAAGGAACATTAAAATCAACTAGAGAATCCAAGCACTCCTGCCCATACTCTTCAGCATCTGCTTCAACCGAAGTAGTGGCCCAGGTAAATGAAAGTTGGTAGAGACAAGCCAACGATAAAGCGATGGTTATCGACCAAAAAAATCCTTTGTTTTTCATCTAATTGGTAGTTATTTTCTAATGTACTTTTTAAGTGGCTGCAAATATAGAATTTCAATTCTAAATAAGCAATACAATTTAAATGAAATACAAATCATTCTTAATTTGTTGAGTACAAAGGTTTTTTCGTAGATAAAAAGCAACGAATGGTTGTTTTTTCAGCAGAAGGATCAATTTCACTTGAGTGAATTCGAAAAAGAATTAAAATTCGACGTAAATTTGTCGTCGTTTGCTTTTAGAAGGAAGCCAGAATTCATCGATAAGGATATTCCCATGACAAAAGTCCTCCATAAAATATTTTCAATGCCCCTAATGGCAGTTGCTTTAGCTGCTTTTTTCTTTGCCATTGCTCGTGCTACTTTTATTGAAGAATGGTATAATACAGCCGTAGCTCAAAAGGTTATTTACAAAGCCTGGTGGTTTGAGGGACTTCTAGCTTACTTGAGTTTATCGATGATTTTTAACATTTACCGTTATAAGTTATTGCAAGTAAAAAAGATTGGTTCCTTGACTTTTCATGTTGCATTCCTGGTAATCATTGCAGGAGCATGGATGACACGAAAAGTTGGATTCGAAGGAGTAATGAGTATTCGTGAGGGAGCTTCCTCAAATGAGATTATTAGTTCTGACACCTATATGCAATTCAAGGTGCATGACAATGTTCAACAGTATGTTTACGATTTTCCGGTTATTATGGAAAAAGGGACGGACAACTATTTTGAGCATGAATTTCTCTTTCCAGGTGAGACAAAGGAAACTCGTTTTGAGTTCATTTCTTTGATGGAGAATGTCAAAGATACCTTGATTCCGGTGGGGAAAACACAGGGACAGCCTTATCTTGAAATAGTGACTGTGGGTAGAAGTGGACGACATTATAATTACTTAAAAAGCGGAGATGTTTTAAATGATGGTGGTTATAAAATTGCTTTTAATAATGATGAGCATACAGAGGCCATTCATGTCATTGAAACAGATTCGGCTTTAATGGTTCAAACTCCTTTTGATTTGCCTTATTTACAAATGAGTGATCAGTCGGAGGGAACTTTGGTTAGAGATAGTTTACAACGCTTTGTGCCTAAAAGACTTTATATGGTAGGGCAACAGCAATTTGTATTTAACGCTTACTATAAAAGTGCCGAACTACAGGTTATTGAGTCCAAAGAGGAAATTGAAGGTTCTAAGGCCGTGACTCTTTTAGTGCAGCAGGGAGATTTATCTAAGGAAGTTGTGTTAAGAGGTGGAAAAGGAATTGCCCCAAATAAAACTCAGTTTAAAATGGGGAATTTGGAGTATGTATTGGGATATGGATCAAAAATTATTGAATTACCCTTCTTTATTCATTTAAGAGATTTTCAGTTAGAACGTTATCCAGGAACGATGAATCCATCTTCTTTTGCCAGTGAGGTGACTTTAATTGATATGGAAAATGGAGTGAACGAAGAACATCGAATCTATATGAACAATGTTTTGGATTATCGTGGATATCGTTTTTTCCAATCTTCTTACGATCAGGATGAGGGAGGTACTATCTTGTCGGTGAATCAGGACAGACCAGGAACTTACACAACCTATATTGGTTATACTTTGTTGGCCTAGGCTTTTTAATCAATCTATTCTCCAGAGGTTCACGATTCAGCTATTTGCTTAGAAAATCGGCTGAAATTAGAGAAAAACGCGAGAAATTAAGTAGTTGGTTGATTGTTGCTTTAATGACTGCCGGAACCTTATCTTTTGGACAAGGAGAAGGTCCTAATGGAGTTCAGGTCATAGATGCTGATCATGCCGAATATTATGGTCATCTCTTAGTTCAGGATCAAGGAGGACGTTTTAAGCCTGTTCATACCCTGGCGACAGATGTGATGAAGAAGATTCGTAGAAGTGATACTTATGACGATTTGAGTGCCATGCAAGTCTTTTTGGGAATACATACAGATGTATTAACCTGGCAGGAGGAGCCCTTGATTTATGTTTCGGGGCAACCAATTAGAGATAAACTGAGCCTGACTGGTAAATATGCCTCATTGCACGACTTTTTTGGTATAAACTTCGATGGTTATGTATTGGCTGAGGATGCTGAAAAAGCAAGAAGAAAAAAGGCAAATCAAAGAAATCAATATGATAAAGACGTCTTAAAAACAGACGAAAGGGTATTTGTGTTATATGGACTCTTTACGGGCCATTATTTAAGAATTTTACCATTACGGGATGATCCGAATAACAGCTGGTATTCGCCTTTCGATCAGGAATTACCTTTTGAGGGAGAAGACCTGGATTTTGTTTCAACCATCATCCCTTATTACAATTTAGCGGTATCCAACGGTCATAAAACCGGTAATTGGAAATCGGCTGATAAGATGGTGGATTTAATTGATACGTACCAAAGAAAAATTAGTCCAGAAGGCTTATTACCATCTAAGTCTAAGGTTCAAATGGAGATCACTTATAATAAATTGGATCTCTTTAAAAGACTTAAGAACGCTTACATTACTTTGGGCTTACTCTTATTGATTTTACAGTTTATTAGTTTGTTTAGGCCTTCGGTCAAGTTGAAATGGCCAATGCGAATTGGAACCTGGCTATTCTTTTTACTTTTCATTGCGCATGGAATAGGCTTGGGAATGCGTTGGTATTTATCTGGCCACGCACCATGGAGTAATGGATACGAAGCGGTAGTGTTTATTGCATTTATAACAGTAGGGGCAGGATTAATATTTACCAAATCATCAAAGGTGGTATTGGGTGCTACCGGAATTTTAGCTTGGTTGATGTTGTTTGTGGCACACATGAATTCATTGGATCCGGAAATTACCAATTTGGTTCCTGTTTTAAAGTCGTATTGGTTAATGATCCATGTGGCAGTCATCACGGGAAGTTATGGATTCCTTGGGCTTGGAGCCATTTTAGGCTTAATCATTTTGGTGATGAACCTTTTTTTAAATGAGAGTAACAAAAAACGAATGCTCTTAACTACCAAAGAACTGACTTATGTGTCAGAGATGGTAATTATTATTGGATTGTTCATGCTAACCATCGGAACTTTCTTAGGAGGTGTCTGGGCCAATGAAAGCTGGGGACGTTATTGGGGATGGGATGCGAAAGAAACCTGGGCTTTAGCTTCGGTTATTGCTTATGCCATTATTTTGCATTTCCGTTTTATTCCATTCTTGAAAGGTCAATTTGCATTTAACACGGCGTCTCTTTGGAGTTATGCTTCCATTATAATGACTTTCTTTGGAGTGAACTTTTATTTCAGTGGATTACATTCCTATGCACAAGGAGATCCTATTCCAATTCCTTCATGGGTATATGTTACCGTAGCGTCTATTTTCGTACTGAATATCGTTTCTTATTTAAAATACAGATCGGTTGTAAAAAAGACGCCGAAAAAGTCAGAAGAATAAGAGTTGGTAATGGTTAATCAGCCAACCAATTTAATATTCCCATAGGGTCGAATACTACAAGGAGTACGATTAAAGAAAATCCTAAAATTCCCAACCAAAAGGACGGCTGTTTTACTTTCCATCTAGATTGTTGAAGTAAGAGGGTATTGGATATCACCCACAACGCAAAGGAGAGTGGAATAATCATCATCAAAATTACCTCAACAAAATAGAATGTTGGAAATACTTTAGGGTCTGGATTACTGTAAGTAGGAAAATGTCCCAGTTTTATTCGCACCCACATATAAAAAAGGCTTATGTAGGCTAAATATAGTAGGGGAAACAAGCCCGAAACTATAGCGTAACGATTTAATCTTTTGGCAGACACATTTTCCTAACGCTTCAATTAAGAAAATATTTTCCCACCCAAACTAGTCTAAATCAAGTTTGCCAAGTTGTAAAAAGAAATGACAGGAAAGAATTAAGCCTTGTAAAAAGGAGGCTTAACCACTTTTGCTTTTAGATTTTTGTTCCGTACCTGAATGAAAATTTCTCCATCAACAGCAGCGTACTCCTTTTTTACATATCCCAATCCAATCGCCTTATTCAACGATGGAGACATGGTACCAGAAGTTACTTTTCCAATTTCTTCTCCTTCAGCATTTACAATTAAATAATCGTGTCTTGGAACTCCTCTGTCAATTAACTCAAATCCAATCAATTTTCGGCTAACTCCAGCTTCTTTTTGGGTCTTTAAAGCCTCTGAATTGGTAAACTCTTTCGTGAATTTGGTAATCCATCCTAAACCAGCTTCTAAAGGAGATGTTGTATCATCAATGTCATTCCCGTATAAACAGAATCCCATCTCTAAACGTAGAGTATCTCTAGCCGCTAATCCAATAGGTTGAATTCCCCAATCTTTACCAGCCTCAAATACGGCATCCCATACTTTCTCCGCGTCTTCATTTTTAATATAAAGCTCAAATCCTCCGGAACCAGTATATCCAGTTGCAGAAACAATAACATTATCAATTCCAGCAAAAGTACCTTTATCAAAAGTATAGTACTTCATATTGGCCAAATCCAAATGTGTTAAGCTTTGCATTGCCTCAGCAGCTTTTGGGCCTTGAACAGCCAAGAGTGAATACTCATCCGAAAGGTTAGCCATTTCAACTCCAAGGTCATTGTTTTCAGCAATCCAATTCCAATCTTTTTCAATATTAGAAGCATTAACAACTACGAAAAATTCGGTTTCTGATTGGCGGTAAATAATCAAATCATCAACAATACCTCCAGTTTTATTAGGCATGCAAGTATATTGAGCTTGATTGTCAACCATTTTTGACGCATCGTTAGAACAAACTTTGTTCAATAACGCAATGGTGTTTTCACCGCTCAGCATGAATTCTCCCATATGAGAAACATCAAAGACACCAACTCCAGTTCTTACACATTCATGTTCAACCTTAACTCCTTCGTACTGAACAGGCATATTATATCCTGCAAAAGGAACCATCTTAGCTCCCAAATCAATGTGTTTTTGTGTCAATGCTGTATTCTTCATGCTTTAGATTTTTAGGAAAGCAAATGTAGAAAGATTCTTCATTTGTTTTGAAGAAAAGAGAGAAATGATTTAAAATGGAAATAAAACGTTAAGAATCAATCTGCTCTTTAGATTTGGCTTTGAGTCTTGCTCGCCAAAAGAAAGAAAAACCAAGGAGAAATGCAGGAATAATGATTAAGGCAATGATGGTTGAAATATCACCCCAGTTTGGAGGATCGTTCTCTACTTGAATATGCTCTGGAATTTGAGCCAATGCTTCAAATGGTAAAATGAAAACAGTAATCAGCAATATCTTCAACAATCTAATCACAACCTAAAGTTACGATTTAATAGCTTTGCCTCCAACTGTATAGCTCCAGTGGTAAATCATCAATTGATTCAATATGATCGGCCAACCAATAATATTTTATCCAATCAATGATTTCATCACCTTGATGTAAAACCAATATTTTGTGCTGATGAAAATAGATGAGACAATCGTCCTTTTGAGCATGAGGAGTTCCATATTCTGATTCAATAATGTTCTTGTTTTTTCCAACAAAATTGGATGGCTCTAAGGAAGGATGGCTGACAGCAGTTTCAAACCCTACCAGAATTTCATTGTCGTTTTCATAATATTTATCAGTAGAGGAGGACCAGGGTTTATAAGTTGAGAAACTGACGACTCTACCCATGGACTCCATTTCTTCAAAAGAAGGCTGAAATTGCTGACGTGTGGGAGTTTGACGTAAAATAGCAGCTACTGCTCCATAATTATAATTGTGATAATTTGAATCGATGGGGTGCATATATTCCTCTGGAAGAATTCGTCCCATCTCCAGCATCCTAAAATCTTCTTTAACCTTTGAAAAATCTAAAGGATTATCTAAAAGGACTCCCAATCGAATAAGGTTAGAATCAACCTCTTCAACTACTATAGCAAGACTATCAGTTTCAGTTTCTACTGAATCGAGATTAATTGAATTTGAAGAATCTTCAGTGGTATTTTCACTACAAGATATCAGCAATACAAGGAAAAAAGGAATTAGAGTTCTCATTGAACTTTAAATGAAATTGTACTGAAAAGTAACCATTTAAATGTCTTCTACCGAATTTTCGTTTTCCTGAGCAGAGTCCATTATTTCCCAGGTGTGGTCGGCTAATAAGCGAACAGTAGCTAGATAGGTGTAATTGTTTTGCTTAGAACGTCCCCATTGCCCCGGGCCTATTATTGAAAGTACTTGTTCCAATTCTTCCGTTTCGTATAAATAATAAACGTGGTTGATGATAGGTTCAAAACGGAAATTGGCTTTATAAATTCGTTCAGAAATTTCTTTACGCAGCTCAATTTTCTTAGCCTGTTCAGCCAACAATTTCATTTGATCGTAAATCTGGCTTAATTGCTGATCGGTTTGAAATTCCATGGCCGTCAGTGATCGACCTTTCATTTTTCCTTGATCTTCAGCTTTTACGATTGCACTACCTACATGATGTGCATATTCCAACGAATGAGGATTTTCTGCCACTTTATCCGGATCAATCGGATTTATGAATTCCTTATCTTTCTTCTTATCAGTCATCTCTATACCAACAAATATAACCAATAAGATGTTTTAAATAATTTCTATATTCATCAAAATTTTAAAAAACTATGGGATATTTAATTGGTGCGGCGATCTTAGGAATAGCCGGTTTGATCATGTGGATCATGAAAGGAAAAAAGGAAGGCAAATCTGCTACTTTGCAATCCATTGAAACATCGGATGTAAAAGATGTTAATGAACTTTGGGAAAGTATGCGAAACTCAATGGGTGATGGAAGCTTTACACATATTGTAGAATTAAAAGGAGTTGCTCATGCTGATTCACCATTAACTTCAGAACTGGCAAAAACTGAATGTGTTTACTATTCTTCCAAAATCACACATAAGTACGAAAAGCTAGAGCGAAAAAAGAATTCTGAAGGGAAAATGGAAGAGAAATGGGTGAAGCATGAAGATATTGTTTCAGAGAATAAACAATGGGCCAACAATTTTGGGGTAAAAGATTCAACTGGATTTATTCAGGTTGATCCAACTAAAGCTGAATTGCATGAAGAGCAGCTGTATTCAACTTTTGAAAAAGGAGATCCATCTGAGAATAATGCCTTAAATGTAAAAATTGGTGGAGTAAGTTTCGGAATTGGAAAGAAGGATAAAGGGTACAAAACTATTGGATATAAGTATGAAGAACATGGAATTAAGCTTGGTTCTGACTTGTATGTTGTAGGAGATGCCAATGATAGAGATGGAAAAGTAGAAGTGTCTAAGCCAAAAGATAAAAAACAACCTTTCATTGTATCCATCAAATCTAAGGATCAAATTGTAGGAAGCTTGGGATCAGCTATTACTGGGTTAAAATGGGGATCATTCATTTCCTGGGGATTAGCAGGTGCAGCTCTTATTGCCGGAATTCTTAACCTCTTGAAGGTTTTTTAAAGGGAATTAAATCCGTTCAATGAATAATTCTAATTTTGTCGAACCAAAATTTAAAAATTAGAGACGTTTACCTGGTGTAAACGATAAAACCAAAATAATATGTCAAACGGACTTTTAGAAGGAAAAAAAGGAATTGTATTTGGTGCTTTAAATGAGCAATCTATTGCTTGGAAGGTAGCTGAAAGAGCAGTAGAAGAAGGAGCACAAATTGTTCTTACCAATGCACCTATTGCAATGCGAATGGGAGCGATTAAAGAATTGGGAGAAAAGTTAAACGCACCTATAATTCCAGCCGATGCAACGAGTGAAGAAGATTTAGATAAATTGATCGATGCTGCAATGGAGCACTTTGGTGGAAAATTTGACTTCATGTTACATTCAATCGGAATGTCTATCAACGTGCGTAAGGGAAGACATTATACCGATCAAAATTACGATTGGACCATGAAAGGTTTGGATGTGTCTGGAATGTCGTTCCACAAATGTATTCAGGCGGCTTATAAGAAAGAAGCAATTACAGAGTGGGGATCTATCTTAGGTTTGACTTACATCGCGGCACAAAGAGTATTTCCAGATTATAATGACATGGCTGATAATAAGTCGTTCTTGGAGTCTATTGCGAGAAGCTTTGGATACCACTATGGAATTAAGAACAAGGTGAGAATCAATACAATCTCTCAGTCTCCAACGGTTACTACTGCGGGAAGTGGAGTAAAAGGTTTTGATCAGTTCATTACTTATTCAGAGAAGATGTCTCCATTAGGAAATGCTTCAGCTCTTGATTGTGCAAACTATTGTATCACAATGTTTTCGGATTTAACGAAATATGTAACAATGCAAAATTTGTTTCACGATGGAGGTTTTTCAAACACTGGGGTTACTCAGGAGGTAATTGAAAAGTTTGGCGAATAAATAATTATTGTATAAATTAAAACCGTCCTTACATTAAATTGTTTGGGCGGTTTTTTGTTAATACCCCAATCCTTATGAAAAGAATACTCCTACCTATTTTCTTATTTCTTACAATTAGTCTTCAAGCTCAAAATGAATTCATTGCTTATCCTGCAACGGGAAAAGGAGTGGCTTCAACTTTTGTAACAGATTACCATGCACTTGGCATCAATCCAGCAAATTTGGGATGGCAGGCTTATGAGAATAAAAAAGTAACAACGGGTTCTTCGGAATTCGGAATTTCAATGTATTCGGCTTCTTTAGCTAAGGATGATTTGAGACAGAGCATTTGGGGTGTCATTCGATCAGGATCACTGGATTCACTTTCGGAGCAGGAAAAACTAGATGCTGCACAAGGTTTTGCGGATGATTTTGCCTTTAATTTCGATTACAACATGTTTGGAATCGCTTTTCAAACGGAAAAGTTTGGTGGTTTGGCCTTTTCAATGCGGTCAAGAGCTACTTGGGCATCTGGATTGAGTGAGGATTTTTCAAAAATGTTGTTCCAGGGAGAAAGTGCTGATTATTTTGATCAATGGAGTTATTTCGATGGAGCCGATACGGTTCAAATTGATAAATATGAGAATATGGATGCGGACTCTGCAGCAAATGTTGTTGGAGGACATGCCTCTGTTCCTTTGAGAATATCAGATATTTTAGGAGATACTTATTTGCGTTTATCCATGACCCGTGAGTACCATTTGGGTTATGGTAGAAAAATTTTAAATATCGATTCTGTATTTACCCTTTATGCTGGAGTAGGAGCTAAGTATATTGAGGGGATTGCAATGATGGATATGGGATTGAATGATAATGGTGAATTCCAATTGTTCTCAGCCTTTAGTCCATCCTTTGACTTAAACTATAGTCCTGCTGCCGTTGCTGCAAATCCATCTGCTATTCCAGGTGATCCTTCAAATTTCTGGAGAAAAAGCGTAGGTCAAGGATTTGGCTTAGATTTCGGAGTTAATGTGGAGTTATTTAATATTCTCCATGTAGCGGCATCTGTAACTAATATTGGATCTATGACCTGGGATGGAAATGTTTACACAGCTGGAGATTCATTGGTTGTGAGTTATTCGCAGGATGGATTGGATGATCTTAATATTGCGAATTCAGTTCCAGAATTGGTGGAGGATAGTGGACTATTGCAAATTTCAGGTCAGCAGGAGTACAAAATGACTTTACCAGGAACTTTACGAGCTGGTGCCAGTATTGAATTAGGGAAAATAGCAGAAATTGGTGGTGAAATTATTGCTCCGTTTAATGACGTTCCAGGTTCTATTAACGGATTTGCCTGGGGATTAGGTGGTGATTTGAGATTGATGGATCGTAAGATTAACCTTATGGCAGGAGTTACTGGTGGTGGAGGATACGATTTACAGGTTCCGCTTGGAATCAATTTTGTATTAGGAGGCGGTACTTATGAGGTGGGAGTTGCTTCAAGAGATGCCGTTACCTTTTTCACTCAAAATAAACCAACAATCTCAGCAGCGTTTGGTTTTGCTAGAGTTCGTTTCTAGATTCGGTTGAGAATTTCTTTAAGTTCGTTGAGCATAAGAGCAGTTGCTCCCCAAACAATTTTATTTTGGATTTGAAAGGCCGGAACGTCTTTTAAGATCATTCCGTTGTCCATTTTTATTCGGGTTTCTATCCGGTTGTTATTGTCCAATAACTCTTCCAAAGGAAAATGAATGATCGATTGAACTTCCCTTTCTTCTTTTTTGGTAATGGGCCGTGTAGCTGTATAGCCTAAAAAAGGATGAACGAGAAATTGACTAACGGGAATATAAACATCTGTCAATTGCCCCAACAATTCAATTTTATGAGGAGCTATACCTACTTCTTCCTGAGTTTCTCTTAAAGCAGTTTCTCCTGGGTTTTTGTCAAAATCTTCCATCTTTCCACCCGGAAAACTCATTTGTCCGCTATGTTTTCCCTTATAAGTTTGACGTTCAGTGAGTAAACTAAATAGTTGTCCGTCCTGCTGATAAATTAAAGCTAAAACCGCAGAAACCTTAAACGATTGAGCTTTTTTGAGCTCTTCACTGCTCCTTCCTCGTAAGGGTGACATCTCCATATGTGCCCTTTCTCCCGGAAGATCAAATAGTTCTCGTTTTATTTTTTCGTAAATTGCGCTATTGCTCTCAGAAAAATCTACTCTCATTCTAATCCAAAAATAAAACTTATGATAGAAACTGAAAATGCTTCCATCAGTAAAATAAACAAGGATACCGTTAAATTGGTTGTGAGAGGAAAGGTAACACAAAAGGAATACGAATCTTTTTATTCGGCTTATTGTGAACTAACAGGGATGGAAAAAGACATGAAATTTCTGATAATCATAGAGTCAGGAGGAGGTGTTAAAAAGAAAATTGTCGACTTTTTTAAAAAAGACTACCGAGTCCATTATAAAAAAGCAGAGGCCTGGATGATTATTTCTCCATTTACCCGAATGTTTCTCAAGATTTTAATGAAGGCGGTAGATCGTAAATATCCAATTCAACATTTTGATACTGAGGAGTCAGCATTAGAATGGTTGGCTAGTATCAAGTAAAAAGCTTTTGGACTAAGTTTTAGCTTTGGTTAAACATTGAATGCTTTTTTCGTAAATTAGGAATCCTATCACCGAAAAAAATCACTTAAACTGATGACTACTTGATGATTGAGACTTCCTCAGCTTATATTAGCAAAATTGATGAAGACACCATCAAAATGGTTTTAAAACCTAATTCAAGGATAAGCACAGAGGAGTATCAATCTTTTTTACCGGCTTATAAGGAAATACTAGGTAAAGATTCTGATATCAAATTTTTGGTGATCGTTCAAACAGGAGCGAGAGTCGAAAAAAGAATGGTTGATTTTTTAAAAACTGATTTTAACACAACCTATAAAAAGGCAGAAGCGTATATTATCGTGTCTCCTATTTCTCGAATGTTCATGAAGGTGATGAACAAACTCATTAATAATAAATATCCCATTCGCCATTTTGAAAGGGAAGAAAATGCCATTGAATGGCTTAAGTCGATAAAATAATTGATCATGTCAGATATTCAGGCACTCTTTGAGATTAAAAAGAAATTCTTGTCCATTGTTCCACATCCTAAATTGATTAAAAGTGCAATAAAAAGGTTGTATATCGTGGATGTAGATTTGCCTACAACTGAACTGGAGGGACAACCGTCAGAACTGATACACTTTTTGGAATTCTACATTGATCGGTTAATGAAAATTCGGCTACGAATAGCCAACGCAACAAATGAAGAAAATCTTGCAAAAGCATTAATAGATTTGTTTGCATTGCATCATCAATTACTTCAAAAATTAGCTTTTTACAATACTGAACTTTCTCAGCTTTCGGATGAAGAATTAAAAATATCCCAGTCCGTTGATGCTTATGAAATTTTGAAATTTGTCAAGGAGGAGATAGGGGATGAGAATCAAATAAAAACGTATCTTCGCAGTCTTAAATCAGAGGTGAAACCAGAAGACTGGAAACCACTTGAAAGAGAGGTTTTACGCTCTGCTAAAATTTTGAGAGAAGGAGCAAAAAAAGATGGACGATCAATTTGAAAAACTCAGAGAACTTTTAAAGGAACAGAATTATCCTTCTGTTTATTTCTATAAGTTTATTATTCAAAACGATGAAGAAAAAATGGTTGAAGTAAAAAAATGCTTTAGTGAAACAGCCGAATTTTCAAGTCGTTCATCAAAAAACGGAAAATACCTTTCTATTAGTATTAAAGAAATGATGTTGAGTACAGAAGATATCATTGATCGTTATAAGGCCGTTGGTCAAATTAAAGGAGTAATTACACTATAAATGGGATCGTTAACAACACAAGACATTATTCTGGGCGTTTTTTATGCAACAGGAGCATTGTTTTTGATGATTGCAGCATACAGAGCTTACTTAAAAGGATTTAAGCGAGCAAAGCTGGAGGCTATGAATCAATTGGAATTTAAGACATCACTAGAAAATGTTTTTTCGGAAAAAACACAGTTTTTATTGATTACTCCACAACAAAAAGCAATAAAATTGAGTTTATTGGATCGGGATGAAAATTTTATAAAGGAGATTGTTAACCAGAATTTTGAATCAGGTGAACATCCGGTGGACTTTGATCCGGAGGGCTTGGCGAAGGGAAAATATTATTTATATTTAGAGTCAGAGGACACCAATATTCTAAGGCAGATTTTTATTCAATAAAAAAGCTAAAGCTGTTTAACAATGAGACATTTAAAATACGTACTACTTCTTTTAATTTTTCAAAGTTTTGGTTCATTAGCCCAAAGTGAGGCATTTAGTCCTAAGGGAAGTTGGAGCATTGATGTTGGAATTCCTACTTTGAATGAAAACTATGCTTTTCGTCGGGTTATGACAGGCTTATTTAATGGAGGTGTTAGTTATCAGTACAATGTTTTGAATGGATTTACTTTAGGGGCAGGAGCTAAATTTTCTTTTTTTACGATAAATCCTTCTACAACTAGTGCTGATTGGAAAGGTGGTTTATACATTCCGGCAGTTCATGCAAAAGTAGGGTATGAAAAATTTACGACTGAAAGAGTTGCGTTGAGTGCCTGGTGTAAAGCAGGATATGCACCTATGATTGCAGCGCATGATTCTTGTAAAGCAAAAATTGGAGGACCTTTTGTTGAAGGAGCTTTTTTCGTTGAACCACAAGTAGAGGTTTGTCTTTTAACTGGAAAAGGATCTTCGGATGGATTCAGTTTTGTATTGGGATATAACTTTTACTTCAGTGAATTTAGACCAGATTATTTTTGCTTAGACGGAATTACTAACTTGAGCGGACCGGACTATGAGGGAATTACCCGCTTTTTAAGTATTGGTTTTGGATACCGATATTATATGGGACGAAATTAGGTGAGTCGAAGCAACACAGCTAAAGTGAAATTCGTACTTAAAATAAGATGAAAAGGTTTTTAATAGCTACGGTTTTGATTGTTACAACGGTTTTTATGAGCGCTTGTAAAAAGGAAGAGCCTAGTGATGGTCCAGCTATTCCGGAAGGATCAGAACCTTATACAGAAGCTGACATTCAGTTTGTACCTTATACTTCGGGTGATCGTCTTTTTAACCGAATTTCTCCTGATGAAGATTCTTCTTTTACTTTGGTGTTTAAAGAGCGTTTGAGAACAGAAGCGTATTATGCCTGGGATCAAACCTATTTTACGTACAGCAATGATGCTACCAAAGAGGTAGAATTGAGACTAAGATACCTTCAAACCGAAGAAAAATCACAGAAAACATTGGCCATTTACCTTCCTTATCATGATGCTGTAGGAACACTTCAACAACGTTTATTTGAAGTTCCAATTGGAAATCCTGATAGCCTGGAGGATGGATATTTTAAGGATTTAGTTGATTTTCATGATACGCTCGTTGTTAATTCGATTGAGTGGTATGACGTGTACGAAATTGAACCTCTAACTCCTGTTGACCCAACTAAAGATGGACCTGAAAATTATGTTCGTATTCTTTACAACAAGATTTACGGAATTATTGAGATGGACCAAAACAATGGAAGTAAATGGGTGTTAGAACAATGATTGGCTCAATTTTCCTATGGCAAAACTAAGTGCTACCTTTCTTGGAACCGGAACTTCACAGGGAATTCCTGTAATAGCTTGTGATTGTGAAGTATGTCAATCCACCAATTCTAAAGATAAACGTTTAAGAACTTCTCTTCTGCTGACTATTGATGATAAGAACATTATTATTGATACCGGTCCTGATTTTAGACAGCAAATGCTGCGTGAAAAGGTAAAAAATCTGGAAGCGATCTTATTTACCCACGAACACAAAGATCATGTTTCGGGTATGGATGATATCAGGGCTTTTAATTATAGAGCTCAAAAACCCATGGAGGTATATGCTACCCAAAGGGTACAGGAAGGTTTAAAACGTGAGTTTCATTACGTTTTCGCGAAAGACAAGTATCCCGGAATTCCTGAAGTGAATTTAAATGAATTGACAGATGAACCGTTGGAACTCTTTGGCGAAAAGATTATTCCAATCAATGTCTTTCATTACAAATTACCTGTAAAGGCTTTTAGGGTAAGAAATTTTGCTTATATCACAGATGCGAATCGAATTCCGGTTGATGAATATGAAAAATTAAAAGGGGTAGATTATTTGGTGATTAATGCCTTAAGAAAAACACCTCATCTGTCTCATTTTAATTTAGAAGAGGCTTTGGAGATTATTGCCGATTTAGCACCTAAAAAAGCCTTCTTAACGCATATAAGCCATTTAATGGGCTTGCATGACGAAGTCTCAAAAGAATTGCCTGAAAATGTCGTTATTGCTTACGATGGTCTGAAGTTGACAATTGATTAAGTATGAATCTTCGCAAACGTCTTATTTCCATTTTTACATTGTTAATCATCATTGTAATAGGTTGGATGGTGTTTGATAGAACCAACCGACCTCCTGTAACCTATGGGGACTATGGTGTCAATATACCTCAAAACTACCCGCATTTGGGAGTTGATGTATCGCATTATCAGGAAAAAGTTAATTGGTCTTATGTCAGTCATATGACCATAGAGGAAGATAGTATAGAATTTGTGTTTATCAAAGCAACAGAAGGGACTGAATTTAGAGATGAACGCCTGGAAGATAACGCTAAGGGGGCAGACTTAGAAAAAATGAAATATGGTTTTTATCATTACTACCGCACAGAAATGTCTGCGGTTCAACAAGCCGATTTTTTTATTGAGGAAATTAGTGAATATGATTATAATCTGGTTCCGGTTTTAGACTTGGAAGTTTCAGGTGATTTACGAAATGATGAATTGGTTGATAGCGCCACTGTTTTTATGAATAGAGTAGAACTAAAGAGCGGATACCGTCCCTTGCTCTATACATATGAAAGTTTCTACAAAGATTATTTTGAGAAAAGCTCTTTGGCTACAGAGAATTTCTGGATCGCTAATTACAATGGAAAATGTGATTTAATGGCAAAAGAAAACTTTTTAGTGTGGCAATTTTCAGATAAGGGAACAGTTAACGGAATAAAATCGAACGTTGACTTGAATATTGCTAAGGAATCTTTTTACGACCGATGTGAAATAAAAAAAGGAGTGAATGAGTGAGTCCCAAATGTAGAAATTTTCATTAACCCAAAACTTATGAAAAAGTAATACTCTACAGAATCTCGTCGAATCTCATCCACTCCAAGCTATCAATATTTTAACTTAAAGTAAAATTGGTCCGGTACAAAGGTAATCATTCATTTAGATTCCAGTCATATTCTAAGTAAGATATTTTTGTTTTTTTTTCAATTTTAACCGTTGAATACTTATTAATGAAGGCCATAATCGAAGGATATTTTTTCTTGAAATCACCTCGAAACCAAGAGAATATCTTAGATAGCTGTGCCTCCTCACTTGTGATATTGTTTTTAGGCGAATTGTTGATAAAAAAAATCGCCTGATCATCCAATTGTGCATCTAATCTATCGGGAAAATAGGCTTCATTTCTCAATTTGGGACAAGAAACGGCTGCGCAGTTAATCGCAAAATGAATTCTAGGCTCCTTAAATTCCTTTCGTATAATACCATGTTCTATGTTATTTAGGTCGTATGTTTTGTCTCCTATTTTGATAAACTTAATATCCCATGGAGTATTTACCTTATAAATTCCTCCACCTAATTCTTTTATGCTTTTTATAGGATAGTTTTTGACAATTAACTTCACCGTAAAGGCATTGTAAGCATTAATCCAATAAGCTAAACGTTGATTTCTATTCCAGCTTTTATCGGGATGATTAGCTGAAAGTACTTTTAAATATTCATCCAGGCGAGCTTCTTCTTTTTGAAAGCCTTTGTAATTAACCTTACCTTCTTCCGTCACATATTTTTTTGTAAGTTCATCCCAAATGCCATGTGTTAAATGCTCTTGCGCTAACAATGTACTTTGAGCGAGTAAAAATGTGGTGAATAGAATTATATTTAATGTTAGATATCTCATAAAGACAGTTTGAAGCTATCCATTATTATACCAACTTACAATGAAGCCCAATATATTGGTCGTTTATTAGATCGAATTATTTCAGAACAAGATACAAATACCGAAATAATTGTGGTGGATGGAGGTAGTGAGGATGAAACACTCAAAATTGTATCTAATAGAGATGTGATAGTCTTTAATTCTGACTTGTCCAGGGCTGTTCAAATGAATGTAGGGGCTGAAAAGGCCAGGGGAGAGGTTTTGTATTTTGTTCATGCAGATACTTTACCTCCCGTGGGTTTTTTGAAAGACATAAACGAAGCATTGAATGAAGGTTGTATAGCTGCCACTTACCGTTCTAAATTCGATTCAGGAAAATGGTTACTTAAAATCAATGAATTCTTTACTCGTTTTAATCGTCTTTACTGCCGGGGAGGAGATCAATCTTTAATGATTAAAAAAGAGTTTTTTGATGAACTGGGTAGGTTTGATGAGTCTTTAAAGATTATGGAGGAATATCCATTGATTAAGAGGCTTATGGACTCAAAGAGGTTAAAGGTTTTTGATAAAACGATTTTAATCTCCAGTCGCAAGTACGAACAAAACTCATGGTTAAAAGTAAACTTGGCTAACCTCAAAGCTTATAAGATGTTTAAGCGAGGTGAGGATTCTTTAAAAATTAAGGAAACCTATTGCCAAAAACTACAATCGCCAGATGTGTAAACACCTGGCGACTGAATAAAATTAATATCTTTTACTAGTGATTTTCTGGCTTTTCATCTTCCGGTTCCTCTTCAATTGGAAAGATTTTTTCATCATCATCATGTCCTGTTTTTTTATCAATAATCTCTTCTAACTGAGAAATTGAAAGTTGCTTGAAGATGATCTTTTTATCCTTGTCCAAAATAAAAATTCGAGGAGTAGAATAAATATCGTAAGTATCACTGTAATTTAAACTTTGAAGTGTTGTTTTTTCCAACAATGGTCTTGGGTCTTCCAATGCCTGATTGTAAACGTTCTTTGTTAAGCCTACATTAATAAAGGTCAATTTATTCTCTACAATGTACTCTTTCCAACGTTCAAAATCATCACCCGTCGCTTTTCCAACTGCATATATCTCAACATTACGTTCCTTAAATTTCTTCTCGTAAAGTGTTTGAAGTTTAGGAGTTACTTTTTTACAGTGGCCACACTTAGGATCCCAGAAGTATAAAATGGTGTATTCAGCATCAAGTTTATAGGAATTAATCCATTTATCTTCTGTCGAGTCAGGTAAAATGAGCATTGGAGCATATTCACCAATCATGGTTCTACCAATTTTATCGGCACGTTCGCAAATTTTATCTTGTTGTTCTTGTTTTACCCACCAGGCTTTATCATTTGGAGCACAATAATAATTACGGGCCATGTAAACAAAAACTCTGTCCATTCCCATAATGTTAGACTCCTCGTACTTATTGGTGATGTAGTTTACAGTGAATTGGAACAAGACATTTTTGTCTTTGTCCTGATCCATTTTGTCCAAAAACAATTTGGTATACTTAGTAATGGTATCAGGAATTTGTAAAATACCACCTCGTTTAGCATAGTATTTCTCCAATTTATTTTGATAAATAGGTGTTCTTACAATTCGCTCATCTTTTAAAGGAACATTATCCCAGTAATGATTGATGTAGTAATTATAAACGTAGTTTGAATCAGTGACATTTCCTTTATCATCTCTTGGCAATTCAGGCAGTTCAATGTCCATTGACATCTTTACCAAAACAGCAATAAAACGATCCCCATTATCAGCAACCAACTTTTTTTGATAATCTTCAATTTCTTTATCGATTGCTTCAATCTTTTCTTTGCTCTTATTGTATTCCGGGCTATCTTTTTTATGAGCCTTGATTGCTTCCATTTCTTTGGCATTTTCTCTTTTCTTTGCCGTCATAAAATGGATATAGTCATAAAAAACTTTGTTGTTTTCCGATTTTGAAACGCTCATGCTTCCTACCATGTCCTGCACATTGGTACATTTCATTGCTACCTCTTCATTGTCTAAAATAAACTCAAAGTATCTTCCCTCTTTTGTTACAAAAGCCATCAAACCTCCTTCGTGCTTAGACCCATCAAATACGGCGGTTCCGTTTTTAGCAACCACGGTATCAGCATAATAAAGTTTGTTTCCAAGATAACGAGCCAGATTTACGGTGTCGTTTTCAATACCATCAACGGTAAAAGATAGTTTTTGAGCATTACAATTGATTCCAATTAGTAAGGTAAAAACGATAAAAGAAAATACTTTCATATTCAAAATTAAATTAGTCCACAATTTGGTTATTTAATTGGTAGACGAAGATAAGATATCTTGGTCAGTAGTTTAACACATTTTTAACTTTTACTCTTTTCCGAGGTTGAGAACGGTTCTTTTTATGTTCAAAAAGTTAGAGATAATGAATAATCCAAAAGTGCCCAAGGCAATGAAAATTGCAGGAAATATGCTTGACTCAACTAACTGAATTCCATTTTCATCCAGCCATGTGTTTACGATAAAAAACTTAACACAAAGCATAATAACGATGGAGATAATGGTAATAATTCCAAAAATTAAACTCAGTTGATTCACAAAAGTCTTGACAATGCTTTTGATGGAATAGCCAATGCGCAAGAGCGTTTTTATTTCATATGAGGCCTTATTAATGACCAATTGGCTGTATTGTACAAATCCCATTAATGAAAGTAAAACAATCAAAATAGCGGCAATTCCAAAGATTCCTATCACCACTGCTATAAAAGTCTTTACTTTGGCAACATCAATGGCCGATTTAGCAATGTCCAGGTTCATCTCTTCCATCAAATCTTCTAACTCACCATAGCTATCGTCTATTGTTTTAATAAATACTCGATTTGGATTGATGATATTTCCTTCACCCAATTTAGCATTGGTTGCTTCTAAAAAAGCTTCTGGAGCTAGAATGGAACTAATTTTATTTGAGAAAGAAACAATTCTTATTACATGTTCTTCTCGCCCTTTAGAACTGTGAACAACCAGTTTTAATCGGGCAGCCATCAACATTTCAGCAGACAACTGTGGAATTCCTGCACTTTGAGCAAAACCATAATTGATCATCATTAAAAAGTCCTTTGGTAATACAACCGGAACAAAGTCTTTGTTTTCACTCCAATTCCAATCAATGTCCTTTTCAATGTCCATAAATCGATTGGGAACAGATTGCAAAAAACCATCAAATACAAAAGAAGGAATTCCCTCTCCGGGTAATTCGCGAATTTGAACTCCAAAGTCGGCAGACTTGAAAGGAGCGACATCTGTAATAAAATCTTTGTCGCGTAAAGCCTGAATATCTTCGGGAGTAAATTCAGTAGAGTTCATTCCAACTGTAGTTAGTTTGGTCACCTTTTTTTGAATGACAACCGTGTTAGGTCCAAATAATTCCTCTTCTGATGAATGAAAGGATTGAACGTCCATAATTAATTGAAAACTCAATAGAAGAGCTGACAAACCAATAATGGAACCAATGGTTGCAAAGATGAACTGGAAATTCGTGTTATTTCGGAATAATATTTTCTTAAGCATCTTCTTACAGTGTTAATTCTTGATCGTAAACAAAATCATGATGACTCCCCAAGGTGGTCAAAATGAATCCTCCTTTATTTTTATCGGTCTCTTGAGCAATTAGCTTTAAAGCAATGGCCGTATTCCCTTCATCAAGATGACTAAAAGGTTCGTCCATTAATAAAAGCTCAAAAGGTTGAAGGAGGGAACGAATAATAGCTATCCGTTGCTGTTGCCCTAATGATAAGGTGCCGCACAATTGATCTCTCTTTTCTCCAATTCCTAATAAATTCAGCATTTCCTGAATTTCATCATCAGTTTTGTGTTGGCATAAATCATTTTTCAAGGTTAGATTTTCCCAGGCTGTTAATTTGGGAAACAACTGTAAGTCTTGAAATACAACACTCAGTTTATCTTTTCGCAGGCTAATCCATTCGTTTAGGCTTAGCTGTGCAATATTTTTTCCATCAATAAAAATGTCTCCTGAATAGTCTTTTCTTAAACCATAAAGCGTGTTTACAAAGGTTGATTTTCCCTTTCCACTACTTGCGTTTAACAAAACTTTTTTTGGGAAATCCAATTGAAAATCATTCTTCCAAACCGATTTTTCATCGTGTGGATATTCCTCTAAAGGACGTGGTAAAACGTGTTTGAATTCTATTTGCATCTGGTTTAGTAATGGTTAATAGTTCGTTGCACAGAGATAAAAACAAATTCTTTGCCAACTTTTTAAGGTGTTGTAGTAGAGTTGCTTATGGTTTATTGTGTAGCATCTCGCTATGCGGGATTCCATCTTCGAGATAATCGTTACCAGTTCGCAAGAAACCATATTTTTCATAAAAAGCACATAGATGGGTTTGAGCAGATATACGAACCGAGTCACTATTTAATTCCTTTTGAATAAAACGCATGGCGTGTTCCATCATTAAATGACCAAGTTTTCGTTTACGGTGTTTGGGCGAACTAACGACACGTCCAATGGAAATTTCAGGGTAATTAATTCCTTCTTTCAAAATTCTGAGCGTTCCAATAATCTCATGATTTTCCTTTAGTAAAAGATGATATGCATCTTTGTCCAATCCATCTAAATCCTGATAAGGACAATCCTGTTCAATTACAAAAACCTCAATACGCAGGGCTATCATGTCATGAAACTCATCCTTTGTTAAATCCTGATAGTGCTTTAACTCAATTTCCATGCAACTAAAATACACTATTATGATAAAGCAAAAATGAACTGCTTTTTAAAGTTTATTAAAGATTGAGATTAGGTTGGGGCTTCAATTATACACAGCTAAAAGTTTATTAAAGAATGGAATGAGTTCATTTTTATGTTAAAAAAACTTTAAATTTGAACTAATAATCATGAAAAGAAACATTATGAAAAAATTTTACTTTTTAGCTTTAGGACTGTTCTCCTTTGGAACAGTTGGAATGAGTCAGGTATCTGACGGAGGATTTGAATCTGGTGCCGGTGGTGACTGGACAGAAGCCTCAACAAACTTCGGAACTCCTATCTGTGATGAAGCAACTTGTGGAACTGGTGGTGGTCCTTGTGTACCTAACACAGGAACTTTTTATTGCTGGTTCGGAGGTGCTCCTGCTGTTGAAGAAGGATCTGTTGAGCAAAGCGTTTATGTTGACAACGGTACAACAGCTCAATTAACTTTAATGGTTAAGGTTGCTGCTCCAGGAATGGGGTTAGTAGATGACAGATTAGAAGTATTGGTTGACGGTTCTGTTCAATACACAATTACTTCTCATGACAGTGTTGAGTACGCAGATTATAAAATGGTGACAATTGACATGAGTGCTTATGCTGATGGTTCAAACCATACAATCCGTGTTGCTGGGTACCAATCTACAACGAACAACTTCAACATCCTTGCTGATGATGTATTGTTGACAGTTGATGGAGGAGTTACTTCTTTGTTCGAGTTTGAAACAGGAGAAAATGAAGTAATCATTTATCCAAACCCTGCTAACGAAATCATGAACCTTCAATTTAGAAATGTAGAAGGTCAAGTAAATGTTGCTATTACTGATATTACAGGTAAATTGATCTCTAACGAGGTAGTTGGAGCTTCTTTCGGGCACGTTTACGAATATAGTACTGAAGGATTAGCAGAAGGTTCTTACGTTGTTACTGTTACTCAAAATGGAAAAGTTTTGAGAACTGAAAAAGTAATGGTCGTTAAGTAATCATTCAATAATTTTAAATTTGAATCCGCCTGCTCTTTAGCAGGCGGATTTTTTATTTTATATATGTCAGAAAAGGAAATTATTGAAGCTCTTGTTAATCAGTTAAAAGAGGAATTTGCCAACGAAGCTACAGGGCACGATTGGTATCATATTGAACGAGTTTGGAAACTGTCAAAAATCATTTGTGAGAAAGAAGGAGGAGATAATTTTGTAGTGGAATTAGGAGCTTTGTTGCACGATATAGCTGATCATAAGTTTGTGGAAAATGCAGATGCCGTAGCTGAAGAAAGAATTAATATTATTCTCTCAGCTTTAGGAGTAGAACAAACGATTATTGATAAAGTGCAGCACGTTGTTGCAAATTGTTCCTTTAAAGGAGGGGTTGAGAACAAAATGAAACTTCTTGAAGGTTTAATTGTTCAGGATGCTGATCGAATGGAAGCAATTGGAGCTATTGGTATCGCTCGTACTTTTGCGTATGGAGGAAGTGTTGGGAATCCAATTTATGATCCAACTGTTCCGCCAACCGAATTTAAGTCGGCTGAGGAGTATCGGAAAAAACGATCACATACCATTAACCATTTTTACGAAAAGCTGCTAAAACTAAAAGATGGAATGAACACAAAGACAGGAAAAGCAATGGCCGAGGAAAGGCATCTTTTTATGACACAATTCCTCGATCAGTTTTATGCAGAATGGGATGTGAAATTGAATTGAGAGATTCGGTCGCTTTTTTTATCTTTGACCTAACAACAAGCTCATGAAAAAACATTTAACACTCTTCTTTTTGTGTCTAAGCTTCTTTTCTTTTGCGCAAGAGGGATTTCATATAGGGGTGGAGGTAATGCCTTCCTGGAAACTGAATGCACATCGAAATAAAATTATTGGAAACTGGTCGGCCGAAAGTGGATATGGTTTTTCACTGGGAATTCCAATCATGTATGGAAAAACAGAAGATGTAGCATTTAAAACAGGCTTGTCTTATGATTTTACTTCTTTTGATCAGTTGGTGAATGGTGTTTTAACTTCAAGTCGAAGATTCAATGCTATTCAACTTCCATTGGCAGCTAATATTAAAATTAAGGAACCTTTTTATGCAACAGTTGGCGGAGGACTAAGCTACATTTTTAGTGCTCGTCGAATCGACTTGGGAATTAACGTTCCAATCAATAATACACTCAGACGATTTCAACCTTATGTTAGCGTAGGAGCCAATCTATTACAAGAAAGGGATTTTGGCTTATTTGAGTTGGGAATTCAGGGACGTTATTTTGTATTGGATATCTGGAACAAAAATGAACCAAATGTTGCAAACATATCCAGCCATTTTTTGATGTTGGATTTAACAATGCGTTATTATCTTTAAAATCTTCTTAAAAAAGCTGTAACCAAACCGCCTTTTTTGAGTAATTATTTAGGAACAATTCTTGTAAACTGAATTCATCTATGAATAGAATTTTACTTTCAGCCCTAATCCTTTTATTACCTGCTTTTAACTTCTCAACGGCATTTGCTCAGGAAGAAGATGATGAACGTTGCTACGAGCCGGAAGACAAAGGTGTCATGAAACTTATCAAACAGGCCAAAAGCACCAAGAATACTAAGATGGAGCGTATTAAGTTCTATACCGATGCAGTTGAGGCTGCTCCGGAGAATGCTTACGTTTATTATGAGTTTGCAGAGTTCAACTATAAACAGGCTTTAAATGTTCATACGGCATTTGATAATGGTAGAGCCAATATGGATCAGTTAAGGAAAGCTTATACTGCAGCTGAAACGGCTTATCTGAAAACCATCGATAATTGCGCTAGCTTTCATTCCGATCCGTATTACAAAATAGGGTATATCAATTATTTATTAGGAGATAAAGGAAAAGCAGCTAAGTACTTTAAGCAGTTTATAGAGTTTAGTGATAGAGATCCAGGTAAGTACAGCGAGAATTACAGTAAAAATAAAGCTGATGTTGAAGAAATTCTTCCGGAAATGGAATTCTTTGATAAGTTTTTCAATAATCCGGTTCCATACGAACCAAAAGAAGTTGTGAATGTCTCTTCAAAAAAAGATGAGTATTTACCTATGATCTCTCCTGATAATGAGTTAATCTTTTTCACACGTAAGGGAGAGTCAGATAATCCAGGAGGAATTATAAATCCAATTATTGAAGAGTTTACAGTTGCTCATCGTACTGATTATAATTCGCCCTTTGACAAAGGAGATGCTTTGCATCGTCCTTTTAATACCCCTAAGTACAAAAATTATGGAGGGGTATCGCTCTCTTTGGATAATAAAGAAATGTTCATTTGTGCTTGTCAGGAAGTGGATTATCAACAGCATGCAAATTGTGATATTTATGTGACCAAATTTGTTCGTTCAGGAGAAGGTGGATACGATTTTACCTGGACAGAGTTGGAAAATTTAGGTCCTGCAGTTAATACACGTGATGGGTGGGAGGCTCAACCTACCTTAAGTGCGGATGGTAATACACTTTATTTTGCAAGTTGGAGAGAAGGATCTGCTTTAACTGATATCTATTATTCTACACGTGGTAAGGATGGTAAATGGACACAGGCTCGACCGGTTCCGGGACCAATTAATACAGAAGGTCACGATAAAGCTCCGTTTTTGCATCAGGATAGTGAGACATTGTACTTTGTATCGGATTGTACACCTGAACGTTTAGGAGCTGGAGGATCTGATATGTTTTATACGCGTAAGGATGATAGTGGAAATTGGCAAGAACCAAAAAATTTGGGCTATCCAATTAATACAGAAGGAAATGAGGTTGGACTAATCGTTTCAACAGACGGGCATTTGGCGTATTATACTTCTCGTAATTCTGGATCAAATGGATATGATATTTATTACTTTGAGTTGTATGAAGAAGCACGTCCACAAAAAGTAGTGCTTTTAAAAGGGGAGGTGAAGTCCGAAACTGGAGAGCCAGTAAAAGATGCAACAGTTGAAGTTTCTTATCGCGGGTCAGATGAGAGTGTAGAGGTAAAAGTAAATGGGGATGATGGAAAGTTTGCAGCTGTTGTAAAGGTAGATGAAGAAAAAGATGTGATGGTTACCATGAAGAAAAAAGGATATTCTTTTGATACCAAGCTCATCAAAAAGGCTGAAATTAAGAAATTGAGTGTTTCTCCTGATGTAGTGATGAGAGATGTTCAAATGCAAATTGATCCAATTAAAAAAGGAAAGGCCTTTACCATTGATAATATTTTGTTTGATACGGATTCTTATGAGCTATTAGAAGATTCAAAATTTGTTTTAGATCAGTTCATTAAATTCCTTAAAGAAAATCCAACAGTTACAGTGGCAATTCAAGGACATACTGATGATGTAGGAGATGCTGCTCATAATAAGGAATTGAGTGCAAATCGTGCTAAGGCTTGTTTGGATTATATCGTCAGTAAAGGTGTTAATTCCGGTCGATTAGAATCCGAAGGCTATGGTGAATCAAAACCAAAAGTGCCTAATACTTCTGAGGCAAATCGTGCGTTGAATCGTCGTACTGATTTCGAGATTACAGGAATGTAGTTTATCTATTCCGTAAAACATGGTATTTTTGCGGAATGTTTGTCAATTCTAACCGTTTAACGGATTTATTGCCTTTCTTTCATAAGAAATTAGATCGTCTTTATGGTGAACGAGAATGCCGTAATATCTTCTTGTTGATTTGTGATTACCGCTTTGGTTTGAGTAAACCACAAGTTTTTAGTGGAGATTATCGTTTAACCGAGTCAGAGTTACTGGAGATAAATTCAATGGTTAAACGATTGGCAAAAAATGAACCTATTCAGCATATCTTAGGTGAAACTGAGTTTTACGGACAGAGTATTTTCGTTGGTCCGGAGGTACTAATTCCTCGCCCCGAAACTGAGGAATTGGTTGATTGGATTCAGAAAGAGAATCAGGATCAAAATCAATTGAGAATATTAGATGTTGGTACGGGGAGTGGATGCATTGCAATAGCGCTTAAGTCAATATTCAAAAGTAAAGCGGAAGTAGTAGCTGTTGACATTTCTTCTGACGCTTTGGAAATGGCTCAAAAGTCTGCTTTAAAGAACAGTTGTGAAATTGATTTTAAGCGTCTGGATGTGTTGAATGATTCGTTGGAAATACTAGGAGAGTTTGATATAATCGTTAGTAATCCACCTTATATTCCAGAGGCTGACCGTACTCTTATGAACTCAAATGTGCTGGATTTTGAGCCGGAAATGGCTCTTTTTGTCTCAAATGAGGATCCTTTAATTTTTTATCAAACCATCGCGAAAAAAGCACTAAATCAGCTCTCACCTCAAGGAAAGTTGTACTACGAAATTCACGAAGATTTTGGTCGTCAAATGGTAGAAATGATGGAACTTGTAGGTTATTCTGATATAACATTATTAAAGGACTTGCAGGGAAAGGATAGAATGTTAAGGGCTTCAAGTAAACCTTGATTAATCTTTTTTGTTGAGGTAATAGCTGGTCTTAGAGTTTATATTAATGTTAACATTAACTTAACATTAATATAAACTTTACGAAAAACGTTTATTCTTGGAAAATTTTATAAAATTATTTCCAAAATGATCTGAAAATGCCTAACTTTCATTTAAAAGGCATTAATAAATTGATCGGAAATATTCAAAAAATACTATTTGTTGTACTAATCTCTTTTTGCGCTAACCCTGTGTTTTCGCAAGATACTGGTATGGTTTATTTGGATGTTAACTGGAGACAAACCGATGAAGAAAGTGCAACTTATTACCGTTTAATTATTGAACAGCCTGCTAGTGAAGAGTATATTATCTCTGATCATTTTTTGCACGGACAACTTTATCGTAAAGGAGTATATAACTCCCGGCGTTTAAGATCTCGTTCGGGAGAATTTCGTAAATATTATAATACAGGAGAGTTAGAGTCTGTTGGACATTATCAAAGTAATCGTAAAGATGGAGCTTTTGAACATTTTCATAGAAATGGAGAGTTGAGAGTGATTGAAAATTGGATCTTAGGAAAACGAACTGGTGATTACGCTTATTATGATGAAAAAGGAAATAAGCGAGAAGAAGGTTTTTATCAGGATGACTATAAAGAAGGTATTTGGATAAAGTGGTGGGAAAATGGATTGGAAGACAGTAAAGGAAAATATCTAAGAGGAAAGAGAGAAGGGGAGTGGCTTTTCTATCATGATAACGGACAGCTAGCGGCCAAAAAACTTTATGAAAACGGAACTGTAATTAGTGAGGACTTTTGGGATATAAATGGTAATAATTGTTGGGAATTAGATACCTCAGAACCTCAGTATCCAGGAGGAGAAAAAGCTTTACTGCAATTCATTAACGAAAATGTGATTTATCCTAAAATGGCATTGGAATATCGCTTTGAAGGTGTTGTTTATGTCGGGTTTATGGTGGATAAAGATGGGAGTTTACAAGAGGCCAGAATTATGAAGGGAGTTCACCGAACATTGGATAAGGAATCGGTTAGACTAATAAATCTTATGCCTAAATGGATTCCAGGGATAAATAATAACCGTACTGTGCGTACCGAATTTATTTTGCCTATCAAATTTGAATTGGGAGCTTAGCTCATTTAAAATATGCTCAATAAAAAAGCCTTTGTCCAATGGACAAAGGCTTTTAATATTTTATGAATAGAGATTATAAATTCTCAATCACCATGGCCGAAGCTCCACCACCACCGTTACAAATACCAGCAGCACCATATTTTCCACCATTTTGCTTAAGAACGTTAATCAAAGTAACAATGATTCTCGATCCTGAACTTCCAAGAGGGTGTCCTAAAGCTACAGCACCTCCATTTACATCAACCTTTGCCGGATCCAATCCTAATAACTTTGTATTGGCCAATCCAACAACTGAAAATGCTTGGTTTAATTCCCAATAATCAATATCGTCTGTAGATAATCCTGCTTTGGCAAGTGCTACAGGAACTGCTTTAGAAGGAGCAGTAGTAAACCACTCAGGCTCATGTGCCGCATCTCCATAACTTACAATCTTGGCAATTGGTTTTAAACCATGTTTTTCAACAGCTTCAGCTGACGCTAAAATAAGAGCAGATGCTCCGTCATTTAAAGTTGATGCATTCGCAGCAGTTACACTTCCTTCCTTATCAAATACAGGACGTAACTGAGGAATTTTTTCCATTTTCACATTCTTGTACTCTTCATCTTCAGAAACGACAACAGGATCACCTTTTCGCTGTGGTACTTCTACAGGCACAACCTCGTCATTAAATTTCCCGGCAGACCATGCAGCAGCAGCTCGGTTGTAAGACTCAATTGCGAAAGCATCTTGCTCCTCACGTGAAAAATTTTCTTCACGAGCACACTTTTCAGCACAAACACCCATGTGAACACGGTTGTAAACGTCTGTTAAACCATCTTTCACCATCCCGTCAATCATCTTTACATCTCCCAACTTTGTAGCGTTTCGGGCGTTGTAATAATGAGGTACAGCACTCATATTTTCCATTCCACCGGCAACAACAATATGGTTATCACCTGCTAAAATTGTTTGAGCAGCTAAACTAATTGATTTCATTCCCGAAGCACATACTTTGTTTACAGTTGTACAAGGAACATTATTACCTATTCCAGCAAAAATAGCTGCCTGACGAGCCGGAGCTTGTCCTAAACCAGCCTGAAGCACATTTCCCATAAAAACTTCGTCAACCTTATCGGCTGAAACTCCTGCTTTTTCTAAAGCACCTTTAATCGCTGTTGCTCCTAATTGTGTTGCTGAAACGGTCGATAGAGCTCCTCCAAAACTTCCCATTGGCGTTCGGACAGCTCCTACTATATAAATATCTTGCATAATTTTTAAATAAAATTGGAGGTTAAAATTAGCCAAAAAATTGCTTTCAACTATCGCTAAAGGATGCTAAAATTCTTCCAATTCTCTTTTTTAATCAATTAGTTTGGCTAAACCAAAGGGAAAGCCTATCTTTGCGGTCCGATTTAAGGAGATCGGCCAATTTCCGATGTTGGATAAGTAAAATCACTCTCAGAATAATCGGAATCTGAGATACAAATGTTTCGCCAAAATGGCAAATAAAGAAAACGAAGCAGCTGAATCTAAAGCTGAAGAAGTTGTAGATCAAGCTGCAACTGAAACTAATCAAGAACCAAAAGAAGAGAAAAAAGCTCCTAAGCAAGAATTCGATTGGTTCGCTTACGAAAACGACGGATTTTCTGAGGAAGAAGTAGCTAAATTAAACGAAGTTTATGATGGCTCTTTAACATCAATTAATGAGAAAGAAGTAATTGATGGTATCGTTATCGCGATGACGAAGAAAGAAATCGTAATTAACGTAAATTACAAATCAGAAGGTGTAGTTCCAATTAACGAATTCAGATACAACCCAGATTTAAAAGTTGGGGATTCTGTTGAGGTTTTTGTGGAGCAACTTGAAGATAAGTACGGACAATTAGTATTGTCTCACAGAACTGCAAGAACACACAGAGCTTGGCAACGAGTTAATGAGGTGTTGAAAACAGGTGAGGTTATTACTGGTTTCGTAAAATGTAGAACAAAAGGTGGTTTAATTGTAGATGTATTTGGAATTGAAGCTTTCTTGCCTGGTTCACAAATCGATGTTAAACCTATCCGTGACTACGATCAGTTTGTAGGAAAGAACATGGAATTCAAAGTGGTAAAAATCAACCACGAATTCAGAAACGTTGTTGTTTCTCACAAAGCACTTATCGAAGCAGAGCTTGAAGAGCAGAAAAAACAAATTATCGGTGGTCTTGAAAAAGGACAGGTATTGGAAGGAACTGTTAAGAACATCACTTCATACGGTGTATTCATCGACTTGGGTGGAGTTGACGGTCTAATCCATATCACTGACCTTTCTTGGGGTCGTGTAAATCACCCTGAGGAAATTGTAACATTGGATGAAAGAATCAATGTTGTAATCCTTGACTTCGATGATAATAAGAAACGAATCGCACTTGGATTGAAACAATTGCAATCTCACCCTTGGGATGCATTGGATGAGAAAACTCAAGTTGGAGATAAAGTTACCGGAAAAGTTGTTGTATTGGCTGACTATGGTGCTTTCATCGAAATCGCTCCTGGTGTTGAAGGTTTGATCCACGTTTCAGAAATGAGCTGGTCACAACACTTACGTTCGGCTCAAGACTTCTTGAAAGTTGGAGACGAAGTTGAAGCAGTTGTTTTAACATTGGATAGAGAAGAAAGAAAAATGTCTCTAGGTATCAAACAATTGATGCCAGATCCATGGGAAGATATCGACAAGAAATATCCTGTTGATTCTAAACATAAAGCGATCGTTAGAAACTTTACAAACTTCGGTGTATTTGTTGAGTTAGAAGAAGGTGTTGATGGATTAATCCACATCTCAGATCTTTCTTGGCAAAAGAAAATCAAACATCCGTCTGAATTCTGTAAAGTAGGAGACGAGATGGAAGTTGTTGTTCTTGAGTTAGATAGAGATAACAGAAGAATTGCCTTAGGACACAAACAATTGGAAGAAAATCCATGGGATGTATTCGAGGAAATGTTCTCTGAAGGATCAACTCACCAAGGAACAATCATCGAGGATAAAAAAGATAAAGCAGCTGTAGTTGGATTACCTCACGGTGTTGAAGGAATTTGTCCTAAGAAACACTTGAGAAAAGAAGACGGTTCAAACGCTACTTTAGATGAAACGCTTGACTTTAAAGTGATTGAGTTCAACAAAGACGCTAAGAAAATTGTTGTTTCTCATACTAGAACTTTCGAGGCTGGAGAAGATAAACCTTCTAAGTCTAAGAAATCTTCTGGAGGTGGAAGTAAAGCGGTTAAAGCAATTAACGATTCGAACGAAAAATCTACTTTAGGTGATTTGGATGCGTTATCTGCTTTGAAATCCGAAATGGAAGGAAAAGAAGAAGCTGGAGAGTAATCCACTCTTTCTATAAATTTAAAAAGCCTCTCTCGTTATCGAGAGAGGCTTTTTTTGTTCAGTTAGTTTATTCTGACTTTTTTGTCCTGCTTAGCACGGTCGAAATATGATAGAGTATCAGTCATTCTAATTCCTCCCATTTCAAAGATTGTTCAATTAAGTCTTGTAGTTGACTCTTTAGTATGGAAAGCGTTTCTTCAATCAGAACAAATTCAGATTCTACCGAATAACGTTTTTTCTGAATAATCGCCAATCTTCTGTAGTCTGAGAGTTTCTCTTCAAAATTTTCTATTGCTTGCTCAATTTGTGAAGTCTTAATGAATTGATTGAGTAGATTGATTTTTTGCTGTTTTGTCATGTCTTTCAATTTTTATATTCGGAGACTTTACCACCGTTTATGAGCGCCAGAACAAGACATTTGATAAAAACACTATTCGCAGAAATGGAGGTTTTTACCAAATTACATTTCAGTCTTGTTCTAAGCGAGTACACGGTATTTTGGTCTCTTGTATTAAAAAGAGAAAGACACAAATCACCAATCTTATCTCCTGATGTAACAGAGTAAAGAACCTAAAATGAGCCATTGTCTACAATCAATTGACAATTTTATATTTCATTGGATGATTAAGGTGCTTTTCAATTGGGCGACCAACACAAAAGCTTAAGCAGGAAATCATTAAATTAGCAGCTATGACCAACAAAAAGAAAAAAGGCCTCGCACTACATTGGAAAATCATTATAGGGTTAATTGTAGGTGTTATCTGGGCCTACATTTGTATTTCAATTAATTACGATGAAAAGACAGGAGAAGGGGTTCAGGCTGTTCAGTTTACAAAAGATTGGGTAGCACCGTTCGGAACCATTTTTATCCGAATGCTGAAGTTCATTGCCATTCCGTTGGTTTTATTCTCTATTATTATTGGAGTTGGAAGTTTAAAAGATATTTCCCGATTAGGGCGAATGGGATTAAAAACCTTGTTAACATACTTGTTTACAACCGTAATGGCAGTAAGTGTAGGTTTAATTTTGGTCAATATGTTTCAGCCGGGAAAAGCTATTGCCGAGGAGGAACGTATTAAAAACCGAATTAGTTATGAACTGTGGGTTGAATCAGAGCCTGACATTGATTTTCGAGAGGGAGATGATCTAAGAGCTGCAGAAGATCCTAAAAATGCCGCTATTGTCGCTCAATTAATGGAAGCTCCTGTTGATGGGGAAAAATCAGAATTACAAAAGTTTCGAGAAATATTAGGTAAAGAAGAAGCCGAAGGTTCTATGGGAAAATTGGTAGACATTCTAACCGCCATGGAAGCTGACTCTGAATCAGGAAATTCAAAGTTAGATAAGGCTACCACAGCAATGAAAGACAAACAAAGCGGAGGTCCTTTAGAAGCTTTGGTAGATATGGTTCCTGATAATATAATTGTCTCTTTAGGGAATCCAAAATTAATGCTGCAGGTTATCTTTTTCGCAATCTTCTTTGGTGTAACAATGATTATGGTTCCGGAAGAGAAATCAGCACCTGTTACTAAGGTATTTGATGGAATTAATGAGGTTTTCTTAAAAATGGTAGATGTTATTATGAAAGCAGCTCCATTTTTTGTTTTTGCACTAATGGCCGGAACTTTATGTAATATGGCTGGTTCCATTACTGCACTTAATGATATTCTATTATCTCAGGGGCAATATGCACTTGTCGTGGTTGGAGGATTGTTGTTTATGATCCTATTGTACCCTCTGTTGGTCAGCATTTTTGTTAAGCGTTTTGGGTATATCGAATTTTGGAAAAAAATCTCTCCAGCTCAATTGTTAGCTTTTTCAACGAGCTCTTCAGCAGCAACATTACCGGTAACAATGGAGTGCGTTGAGGATGGAGTAGGCGTGAAGCCGCAAGTTGCGAGTTTTGTTTTACCAATTGGGGCTACAGTTAATATGGATGGAACAAGTTTGTATCAGGCAGTAGCAGTGGTTTTCTTAGCTCAATTACACATGATTGATTTAACCTTGGGAGAACAGGCAATCATTGTCATGACAGCTACACTAGGATCAATTGGTGCAGCTGCAGTTCCTTCGGGAGGAATTGTGATGCTGATGATTGTTTTATCATCGGTAGGTTTAAATCCTGCATGGATTGCAATTATCTTACCTGTAGATAGAATATTGGATATGTGTAGAACTGTCGTAAATGTAACTGGGGATGCTTCTGTGGCAACTGTTATTGCTGCTTCGGAAGGGGAAATCAAAGATATTAAGGCCTAATAATTACATACCGCGTCCGTTTGAACGAACATATTCTGCATCTAACCAACCATAGGTGAAGCAATCAATACCTTTGTAGTAATTTTTCTCCGCGCTGTTTAGTTGAAGTTGAACAAAGTAATACATGTGCCCATTTACTTTGGTAAAACCTATGGCATGAACTTTTGTGGAGACGTCAACCAAGGCAATGGCTTTATTTTCTTTTTCATCTAAATCACTAAAAACAGAGATGTCTTCTGAGAAGTCAGCATTTGTTGGCGGACCGGGATGAATGGTCAAATAGGCGTCTTCTCTAAAAACGGTAAAAGGCATATTACCCATCGATTCAGGGAAAAGAGTATTATTCATATACACAAAACGCTTAATCTTTGTCGCACCAAACTCCTTAGAGTTGAATTGTGCATTCCATTTTTTTGCAGATTCAACAGGCCAATCACTAGGTCTTTTACCAAAGAAGTAATAGGTCATCTCATGGTAGTGACGATCCTCATTGGCAGAATTAAGGATGATAAATTTTGCTTTTTTTACACGTCCATGCATTCGCCTGATAGAGGCTATACGACCAATAGCTTTGAATACCAATTCACAACTCTCTCCTTTATTTTTAAGGAATACAGAAATAGGTTTTTTTAGCTTAGTGTTATATTGACCACTGTAAACAATGTCAGTAAGTTGGTCTCCATCAAAGTCAATAAAATGACAGCTGTCTATCAGATTTAATTTTTGAAGGTCAAATTTTTTGAGATATGGAGATGGAACAATTTTGTTTATTAGATCAACCTTTTCTGCTTGACTCAAACTATCATTCCAATCTGACCATTGCAAAGCATCTCCCTGTATGTCAGGATGTACTTTTAGTGACTCATAAACCACTTGTCCTTTGGTAATGAACGGAAATAAAGCCATTAAAAAAATCAAATACTTCATCATAGTAGTGTTTGTTGAATCAAGAATTGAACCGTAAATTAATTATCCTGCATTCTCATCCATTCTTTGACGACTAACTCCAAAGAAGCTTTCTTACTTTCAATATCGTCCATACCGTAGAATTTAGCGACACGTCCTTCTTTGCCATCTCCTTCTAGAAGTCCTGAATCATCTTTGATAAAGGCTCCTTTGTGAAACATTAAACTAACGTGCTTTTTGGCATTCATGAAATAAGAAGCCATGTTCCCTTTATAAATGAATGTGGGAGAACTCCACTTAATATCTTCTGTGATGTCATTACTGACTGCGAGAATAATCTCTCTGACCTTTTTAATCTCGGCAGTTAATGGATGATCTTTTTCTGATAGAAATTGATCGACTTTAGAATTGAAAGGCATAATGCTTACTTTTTGAACTAAAAATAAGCATTATGCGCTCTTTTTAAAATTTTTATTTAGGTCAACATACCACCACAAACGTTGATCGTTTGTCCGGTAACGTAAGCAGATAGATCGCTGGCTAAGAATACAGTTGTATTAGCAACATCTTCTGGAGTACCACCTCTTTTCATAGGAATACTATCTCTCCAACCTTGGACAACTGATTCATCCAATGAAGCCGTCATTTCTGTTTCAATGAACCCTGGAGCAATAGCGTTACATCGAATGTTTCTCGATCCCAATTCCTGAGCAACGGACTTTGTGAATCCAATCATTCCTGCTTTGGAAGCAGCATAATTAGCTTGTCCTGCATTACCTGAAACTCCAACAACAGAACTCATGTTAATGATTGAACCTTTACGAGCTTTAAGCATCGGTCGTAAAACCGCTTTTGTAAGGTTAAATGCAGATTTTAAGTTGGTGTTGATTACTGCATCCCAATCTTCTTCTCCCATTCTCATTAGGAGGTTATCTTTTGTAATTCCGGCATTGTTTACCAAAACATCAATTTGACCAAATTCTTCCATTACTGCATCAGCTAATTTTTGAGCTGCGTCAAACTCAGCTGCATTAGATTTAAATCCTTTAGCTGTTCCGCCATTTGCAGTTAATTCAGCCTCTAAAGCTTTTGCTTTTTCTTCTGAAGATAAGTAGGTGAAAGCGACTTTTGCCCCTTCGTTAACAAATGTTTGAGCAATTGCTTTTCCGATTCCTCTAGAGGCTCCGGTGATGATTGCTACTTTACCATCTAATAATCCCATGCGTTAAAATTTTGATCAAATATAATGGCTTTCCTTCGTTTCCTTATTTGATGAATCAAATAGTTCTTAACAACCTCCGCCTATTTCTAATTTTACCCCTTCTTCGGTCACCAAAACGCTGTACCATTCTCCACATCCATCTCCAAAATAGAAATCAATCGACTCAACAGCAGGATGGATACTGTCAGGATTTAGTTTGCTTTCCAAAGAAGAATATCCCCATTTTTCTATTTCAAATTCTTTAAACTCTCCATCGGGAAAACCACCTGTGAACTCTACTAAATCAAATTCATTGTTTAAAGCGTCAAGAAAAAATAATCCTTGAATTCCATTAAGTCGGGGAACAAAAAGTGTTCTGGATATTGTCTCATACGCCTCACTGTCTGATAATTTAATGCCTGATTCAAAAGTGTAATAATTTTCTGACCATTCTGATTCATACCCTATTGCTTGGTCTCCGAAAAAAGCTCCCTTTTGTAAGACCGAATCTTCTATATGAAAATTAGTCAAAGCATAGTTATTCAAAAGAGGATAGGTAAGATCTTCTTGAGGGTAGGGCAGAGGGATTAAATAGTTATTGTAAATAAAACCTTCGGTTCCGTTGCCCGTTTTGACTTTTGTAATATAACCTGGAAATCCTTCATCATCGACGTATCGACCACCAACTTCTTCAATTACTTCTACTTTTTCTCCTTTTTTAATTACTCCAATGGAATTGAGCATCTCCAAATCTTCATAGATGTTTAGTTCATCTTTGTAATAGAGGTATTGGAATCTGAAATCAATTTGCGGACTTGTAAAATTGGATTGAACATATTCGTGACGCTCGAAAGGAACTAGCGTATCTGATGTTTTCCATTCCTCTGTCTGAGTTTCTTCTGTTGTAATAGTGCTATCTGCCATTCCCGCTTCTTCCGAAGCTTCTGGCGCTTCACTTTCTGGAGTAGAATCTCCGCAGCAAGTTAAAAATGCGATAGAAATAAGAAAAAAGAAATATCTTTTCATGATTAGAAATAAAAAAGCCCTGACTACTGTCAAGGCTTTAGATTTAATGATTTATTAGTCTTCAGCAGGTGGCTCAACTAAAATTCTACCACAGTGCTCACAAACAATAATTTTCTTTCTTGCTTTAATGTCCAATTGTCTTTGCGGTGGAATTTTGTTAAAGCATCCTCCACAAGAATCTCTTTGGATAGAAACAACCGCCAAACCATTTCGAGAGTTATTTCTTAAACGATCATAAGCAACAACCAAACGCTCTTCAATTGCTTTTTTAGCTTTTTCTGATTGCTTGATTAGCTTAGCTTCATCTTTTTCAGTTTCAGCTGAAATCTCCTGCAACTCTTGTTGTTTAAGCTCAAGATCCTTTTTACGCTCTTCAAACTTATCGCTGGTTGATTGAAGAATTTCTGCTTTATGTTCGATTTTAGCTTTGAACTCGTTGATCTTTTTCTCAGAAAGTTCAATCTCCAATCCCTGGAATTCGATTTCTTTTGAGATGGAGTCAAACTCACGGTTGTTACGAACATTCTTTTGCTGCTCAGTATATTTCTTAATGGCTGCTTTGGCGTCTTTGATCATATTCTTACGATCAGAGATTCCTTTCTCCAACTCATCGTTTTCCTGCTTCAATTTTTCTAATCGAGTGTCCAAACCTTCAATCTCATCTTCTAAATCCTGAACCTCAAGAGGAAGTTCTCCTCGGATGGTTTTGATTTTGTCGATAGCTGAATCAATTTGTTGCAGGTTATATAGTGAGCTTAATTTTTCTTCGATTGTATTTTCTGCTTTCTTAGCCATGAATTAAAAATAATTTACCGGATTGGTGTTTATCCCCGTTAAACAGGGTGCAAAGGTAGGAAATTTTTTTCTTAAAAACTCAGCAATCAAGTCAATTGTAAATTGTTCACTTTCAAAATGCCCTATATCCGCAATAATAATTTGATCTTCAGCGTCAAAGAATTCGTGATATTTAAAGTCTCCAGTAATGAAAATATCCGCTTTTTTGCTTTTTGCAGCAGAAAGTAAGAAACTTCCCGAGCCTCCACACCAGGCTACTTTGTTGATCACTTTTTTATGAATAGTCGTATGGCGAATGATTCCGCAATTGAATTTTTCTTTAACGAATTGAAGAAATTTTTCGGCTTCAATTTCTTCTTCCAACTCTCCAAACATTCCTGAACCGCTAGAGTTATCTTGATTCAATAAGGGAATAAGATCGTAAGCTACTTCCTCATAAGGATGAGTTTTTTGCATAGATGAAAGAATCTGTGGAAGTTTAGCTTTTTGACAGACCACTTCAATTTTATTTTCACTTACTTCTTCTTTTTGCCCTGCTTCTCCTAATTGAGGATTGGAATTTTCGCCTCCTTTAAAGGTCCCAATACCTTCTGTTAAAAAGGAACATTCACTGTAATCTCCAATTTGTCCGGCTCCTGCCTCAAAAAGTGCGGAAGAAACTTGTTCCATTTGTTCTTTAGGGCAAAAAACAATCAGTTTAACCAATTCTTCTCGCTTGGGAGATAGGATTTGAGGATTGCTAATATTTAGTAAACTTCCAATTTTTTTATTTACCCCTAAATGGTAATTGTCAAGGTTGGTATGAATGGCATAAATGGCAATGTCATTTTGAATGGCCTTAATGACAGTCCGTTCAACATAGTTTTTCCCATTGAGTTTTTTTAAGCCTTTAAAAACGATAGGGTGGTGAGCAATTACCAAATTACAACTTCTCTTAATTGCTTCATCTATAATTTCTTCAGTACAATCCAATGAAATAAGGGCATTTGTCACTTCAGTATTGGGATCACCATAAATTAGCCCGGAATTATCATAGGATTCCTGCATGCCAAGAGGGGCAAGCTGTTCCAGATAGCGGGTTATTTCCTTAATCTTCATAGCAACAAATATATTAATTGATTTGGGAGCGTTTGTTAGATTTTGGAGTGAAAGAGCTGAGAGTGCACGAATCAATAATTTCTATTGATATTTTTTGAAATTTTGTTGGGTGAACGAATAAATTGATAATATTGTCACCCATGACAACTTATCGATTTAAATATTTGCTGACAGAAGAAGGGTGGAAGTCTGATGCGTTGGTAAAGGTTGATACCGAAGGTAAAATTCTTTCGTTGACTGAAGATCAGTCTGCAATAGTAGACCATGAATTGAATGTAGCTGCTTTACCAGGATTTCAGAATGCTCATTCGCATTCTTTTCAATATGCAATGGCTGGTTTAGCTGAAAGACATTCAACATCCAGTACACCAGATGATTTTTGGAGTTGGAGAGAAGCCATGTATTCCTTGGCCTTGAGTATTAATCCTGATCAGTTAGAGTCGATAGCTCGAATGTTGTATTCGGAAATGTTGCGACATGGATATACCGATGTGGCGGAGTTTCACTATGTTCATCATGATAAAAATGGAAGTGCTTATGAGAACCTTTCCGAAATGGGTGAGCGTTTGGTGAAGGCTGCTGCCGATGTTGGACTTGGAATTACCTTAATCCCCATTTTTTACCAAAAAGGAGGGTTTGGAAAAGAACCTACTGAAGGTCAAAAGCGTTTTATTTCTTCTGATTTAGATGCTTATAACCGCTTGTTGGATGCAAGTGAGAAGTCAACCGAATTGTATCAACATGCAAATTTGTCTATAGGAATCCATTCCATGCGTGGAGTCGAGCCAGCAGTTATTAAACAAATTGCTGAGGAAGGCAGAAAGGATATTCCTTTTCATATTCACATTTCCGAGCAATTAAAAGAAATAGAAGATTCTATTGCTTACCTGGGAAAACGACCTGTAGAGTGGATGTTGGATGAAGTGGAGATGAATGAGCGTTTTCATTTAGTGCATGCAACTCATTTAACTGAGGGTGAAACGTTGAGCTTGGCAAAAACAGATGCGAGTGTGGTATTATGTCCGTCTACTGAAGGAAATTTAGGAGATGGGATTTTTCCTCTGAGATCGTTCCAGGAAGCAGGTGGGAAGTGGAGTATTGGAACTGATAGTCATGTAGGATTAAACCCATTAGAAGAACTAAGGATTTTGGATTATGGGCAACGCTTAATTTCTCATAAACGAAATACCTATTACAGTCAAAACGAAGGCGATTCTGGACTTTACGCTTATCAAAAAGCTTTGATGAGTGGGAGGGAGGCCATGAATAACTTTACAACTTCATATTTTGCAGAAGGAACTTATTTGGATGTCGCTCTTTTTAATTTAGATACTCCTTTGTTGTCTGTAACTAATCCAATTAACTTGGCATCAACTATTTTGTACAGTACGGATGCTTCTCATCAATACGGTACAATTGCCAAAGGAAAATTACAGGTGGTTAATGGTCGTCATGTGAAGGAAAGCGAGATATTGGAAGATTTTAAAAATTGCATGAAACAGTTAGCGAATCGATAAAGAGGAATGAAAAAGTTAATTATCCGACATCAGTTTTTATTATTGATCATTGCTGTGGTACTGTCGGTTTTAGCTGTTACACTTCAATCTTATTATGGAGGGGATAAATATTGGGGAGATAGTGGTCCGTATACTAAATACAATAATTACCTCATTTTTAAGCAGTCCTTTGAGCACTTAATTGATGGAAATAATTTGTACGAATTATATCCTACTGAGCATTGGGATTTTTACAAATACACTCCCACTTTTTCCTTGCTCTTTTCTGTCTTTTACATTTTGCCGGATGGAATAGGGTTGTTTGCCTGGAATTTGCTCAACAGCTTACTTTTGTTTTGGATGTTTTGGAAACTCGATTGGCGATCGAACCGATTTCGTTTGTTGGCATTTGTGTTTATTCTCTTTCAAATTGTCAGTTCCATGCAAAGCAATCAATCTAACAGCTTAATTGCTGGTTTGCTCATAGGTGCTTTTTTATTGCTTGAAAGTCGAAAGTACTATGGCGCAATGTTATTAATTGTATTGGCCACATTTATAAAGCCTTTCGCTTTAGTGGGATTGGCGCTTTGCCTGTTTTATCCTCAAAAGTTGAAAATGGCAGGTTATTTTGCTCTAAATGTACTTGTCCTCTTTCTTTTACCGGTTTTAGTAACAGGCTGGGATGGATTAATTTGGCAGTATCAAAATTGGTTTACTTTATTGGGAGATGATCATTCTGCCTCATATGGCTTTTCAGTAATGGGGGGATTGAACAGTTGGTTTGACTTAGAACCTAATAAATTGGTAGTATTGGGACTGGGAGTGATACTGTTTTGTTTGCCTTTAATTCAAATAAAGCACTACCAAAATTCTTATTATCGTTTATTGTGTTTAGCTTCTGTATTGATTTGGGTAATATTATTTAACCACAAAGCAGAGAGTCAAACTTACGTTATTGCTGTAGCCGGAATGGCCATTTGGTATTTCAGTCGTAAGAGGGGATGGGCCAGCACGGTATTGATTTTAGTTTCACTTTATTTGGTTGTTTTGGCCCCAACCGATTTGGTTCCACGAACTTGGAGAAAGGAATTTTTAGATCCTTACGTGATCAGAGTAATACCCTGCCTCATAGTATGGCTGGTAATTTTGTATGAAATGATGATGTTGGATAGAATTCAGTGGAAGAAAGAATCTAAGAATTCTGAGCCATCCGCTGTTTGAGTATAGTCTCCACCTTATCAGATCTTTTGACTACTTTTTTTACCCAATCTAATTGAATCGCCACTTTTTCTTCATCAGATAATTGCCAGTTAATGGATTCATCTTTGCGCATGCGTTCTGTTAGGTTAAACAGCGCTAATGCTACTGAAACAGAAATATTATAACTTTCCGTAAATCCATACATCGGCAGTTTTACAAAAGCATCAGAGGCTTCTAAAGCCAAATCAGATAAGCCAGTTGCTTCTGTTCCAAACAGTAAGGCAATAGGTTGGTCAAGCGGTAATTCGTCAATTAAACAATCATCCTTGTGGGGGGTAGTAGCGACGATCTTATAGCCTTTTGACTTTAGCGTGTTAATACAATTTAGTGTATTATTTTCTTCATCACTGTATTTGTTGATGTTGAGCCATTTTGATGAACCCATGTCAATTTCTTTGTTGGGCTCATATTTATTATCGTTTTCTATGACATGAACATCATGTACCCCAAAGCAATCACATGATCGTAAAACGGCTGCAGCATTATGGGGTTGATAAAGGTTTTCAAGGACTACCGTAATGTGGCGATTACGGTGTTCAATGATTTCCTGGAATAAACCTTTCTTGTTTTCTGAAATATGTTCCAGAAAAAGTTCTAGTAATTTTTGATCTTGTTGGTATGTATCAGACATAAGCAATAAAAAAACCCTGACTGCTAAAAGCTGTCAGGGCCTAAAATATATACTAAATCAGATTAGTTTACTTTTTTAGAAAGTTCAGCTCCTGCTTTGAACTTAACAACGTTTTTAGCAGAGATTTTGATTTCTTTCCCTGTTTGAGGATTTCTTCCAGTTCTAGCAGCTCTTTTAGAGATTGAGAAAGATCCGAATCCTACTAAAGAAATTTTATCTCCTTTTTTCAAAGCCTCTTCAGTTGAAGCGATGAATCCTTCTAAAGCTCTTTTTGAGTCAGCTTTTGACAATCCTGAGTTTGACGCGATAGCATCAATTAATTCTGATTTGTTCATAATCAATTTTGATTTTTTGGTTAAACAATTTTTTATTACCTGACAAATATATCTTTATATCCCTACTGTGCAAGGGTTTGAGGGGTAAATGGGGGATTTTTGTTAATAAAAACGATAAAATGTTGATAAGTGCCCCCTAAAACGCCTATTTTACTAGGTTTCTGGTAGTTTTTACTCCTCAATGAAGATTCTATCTTGCCCTAAAAACTTAGGTGATTGGATAGAGAGTACTTTCATTGGTTTGGAGGAAGTTACCTTTAATGCGTGAGGAGTATTTTTAGGAATATTGAAGTAATCTCCCTTTTTTACCTGATAGGTCTCCTTGCCAATTCGCATTTCACCTTTTCCTTCAATCACATAAATATTCTCTGTATGATGAGTATGCTTATGAAGTTTAACCTCCTTTTTAATCCAAATAACAAATGAAGATTGAAAATCATCACTGTTTAGTTTTTGAACCAGAATATTGTCATAATCCTTAGCTGGTTCAACTTTTTTTAATTTCATAATCTCTTGCGATACACCAATAAAGGTTATCGATAGGAAGAAAAGAACAAAGATTTTTTTCATGCTTCAGTTAATTTCCATTGATTAAAATCAAAACCGTTCATAACGTCTTTTACAGCCATTTTCTTTTTGCCTTCTAATTGAATGATAGAAGGAAGGATCCATCCATCAACACATCCAAAAAGAACTTTATCATTTTCTACGATCAATTGCCCGCTGTTATCAGATTGGGTAATTTGCTTTTCAGCTGAGAAGATTTTAAGGCTTTTCTTTCCTTTTTCCGAATAAAGCACTGTCCAGGCAGTAGGATAAGGAGAAAGGCCTCTGATTTTATTATAAATATGTTGAACGGACTTTTTCCAATCAATTAAACAATCATCTTTAAAGATTTTTGGAGCAGGACGTAATTCAAGCCCTTCTGCTAAGCTCATTTGATCTTTTGCTTCAATGTTTCCATCAAAGATATTTTGAACTGTCTGACTCAATAATTCAGCTCCTTTGACCATTAAATGATCATGAACATCTCCAGCCGAATCAGTTTCGGCAATATCAATTTCAACGGAATCAATGATTTTACCAGTGTCAATTTCTTTTTCGATGAAGAAAGTTGTAGCGCCTGTTTTGACATCTCCGTTCATTACTGCCCAATTAATAGGTGCTGCACCACGGTATTGTGGTAAAAGTGAACCGTGAAGGTTAATTGTTCCCATTGGAGGCATTCCCCAAACGGATTCTGGTAACATCCTAAATGCAACAACGACAAACAAATCGGCATTTAAGTCTCTTAGGTCTTTCTGAAAACCTTCGTCTTTTAAATTCTCTGGTTGAAGAATATTGAGGTCTTTTTCTTTCGCGAATTTTTTTACCGATGATTCGTTGATTTTTTGTCCTCGTCCCGATTTACGATCTGGAGCGGTAATTACTCCAGCAACTTCAATTCCGTTGTTAAGAATCTGTTTTAAAGACTCTACAGCGAAATCGGGTGTCCCCATGAATACAATTTTATTAGGCATCTACATTTTGTTTTGGACTGTAAAAATACAAATAGCTAAGTCCAAACACTCCTAAAGCAATAAAATAAATATATTCTACCCACCAAATTTCAACCACATTCCACTGCCACTTAACAATAAAGAGGTAACAGGCAATGAGGTAAATAACAATGGCCAAAAGCTCTATCAAAAAAGAAATTTTTGTGCGACCCAATGCTGCAACGGAGTGGAATGGTACAATGGCCAATGAAAAAATAAAAACAGAACCACTGATAAATCGCAAAATAGATACGCTGTTATTAAACACCTCGGGAGAGATGTCAGGATTCCGATTAATAAGGCTAATCATGGCTTCTGGGTATAATATCGATCCGTGAAAGAATAGAATGATAAACAGAAAAGATAAAAGTGCAATTCGCCTTTGAATTTTAGGAATAAGGTCATACCGTTTTTGCCCAACCAAATTACTGACATAGGTTTTGGTAGTAGCTGCAAAACCAAAAATTGGAATAAAGGCAAAGAAGTACATTATACGTATACTTTGGCTTGCTTCTAATTCATCAGCTCCCATATGTTCAATTAAGGTAAAAAACACTAACCAGGTAGAGAGTGAAATAACCCCTTGAAACATTAAAGGGTAACTTAGTTTGAGCAGAGATTTGATGTGAGATGTAATCAGTTTTTGCTTAAGATGAAATTGATACTTTTTGAAAGGTGGTATTCTCAAGGCAAAAAGTAGAAGAAAGCAAAAAGTCAATGCCTCAGAAATGGATGAAGCCATAGGGGCGCCAACCATTCCCATTTCAGGAAACCCAAACTTTCCAAATATTAGACTGTAATCCAGAAATATATTGACAGATGCCATAATTAGGGTAGAGGCAATGATGACATTGGTTCGTCCAAGGCCAATAAAAAAAGCGGCCATTGTGACTTGCAAAGAGGCAAAAAAGATTCCCCACGAACGATACCGGAGAAAGTCTCCCATAGCTATGGCTATGTCTTTTGATTCTGAAATAGCTTCAATGATCATTTGTCCAAAGACAAAAAAGACTACGAAAATGAAAGAGGAGAGGAAGAGCTGAATAATCTGAGCATTAAAAAGAACTTCTCCAATTTGAGCGTTTTTCCCTTCTCCCAATTTTCGGGCTATGGTGATTTGTGTTCCATCACCGAGTCCACGACACAACATAAATAAAGCCATGTACATGATTCCACCATTTCCTACAGCATCAAAGGCTACTGTTCCCAATTCACTAACAAATATGGTATCGGTTACAACAATGATAGATTGCACCAATGT
>JAKSBJ010000020.1 GCA_022361195.1 Flavobacteriales bacterium | reverse complement strand
TGCATGATGCGTTCACTTTGTTCATAGCTCTCATCGATGGAAAGAATAACCGAACGAGAAGCATTGTCTTGGTACAGGGATTTTGTGCTGGCTCCAAAGGAAGCAAAGTGTGCTTCGACGGTATGTAATCGGGCAATGTGATTCCCAAAAGCATCTTTTCCTGTGGAAGAAGAAGTGAGTTTTCCATAGGATTGTAATTCCCGAAAAGCATAAAGGGCTTCATCATCAAGTCCATCAAAATCCTGTATGAGGATAAGTTTGTTTTTGAGGGTGTCCTTTTTGTAATGGTAGAGTGATTTACCGGTAATACGAGAAAAGGAAATCACGTCTTCTTTGGGAAAACAATCGGCAACGGAATTAATCAGGTGTGATTTACCAGAACCGGAGGAAGATTGTACCAAAGCATGGAGTGGCGTGGAAGTCTTATAACTAAGTCCAAATAGAAATAACAAAAGCCGGTTGTTTTCTTCTCCAACAATCCCAATCTCTCCGACTTGATCAGAAAGTAGTTCTAAGAGGTTCTTTTGCTGTAGGAAAGCAACAATCTCTTTTTCTTTTTCAAGCGATAGGGAAATCTTGGTGTTATTACGAGGCTGTTCTGCTTGATAATCCTGGAGAAAGATACCTTCCCGATGTTCTTCCAAAAGTTGTGTAAGGGTTAATAGGTCAGATTCAAGGGCTGAAAAGGAATAATCACCTTCTTCGGAGAGTTGGGTACAGATTCGTTGAATGTCTGCGTAATTGTAGAGGTCAAGTCGTAGTCGGTGTTTATGTTTTCCTCCGGAAGATAAATGGAGGCTAACATTAAGCCGTGAAATATCCATGGAAAGAGCCCCCATCACATCAAACAAACATTCGTTTCCTTCATAACGAAGGTGGTGCTTATGAATGATGTAAAGTTTCCCTTCTCTCATGGTTAATGATATTTACGAATAAATATTTTTATAATTAGAACAAATATACATAATTAATTTGATTTATTTGCAGTATATTTGTAAAAACCGCATGGTTTTACATCAAATCATGATACTTATACATGAAAACAAGTCTTGAAATAGTGATTTATAATCTCAAGCGTTTGAGAGCCGAAAAAGGATGGTCTCAAACCAAACTGGGAGAACTCAGTGGTATTGACCCGAGTTATATCTCCCGCATTGAAAAAGGAAAATACAATGTGTCATTGGAAGCGTTGGATAAACTCGCCAGGGCTTTTGAGGTGGATGCTTATGAATTGCTCCAATACAAAAAGGTGGATGAATTGTCTATGCGTGAGAAATTGGAACAGGTGGAGTCCCTAGACCCGCTAAAGAAGATGATGGTAGAGGAGATGATTAATGCATTTTTGAGGGAGAAGGAGTTTAGTAATAAATAAGTTCAATATTCTCCTAAGTTTGTATTTCGATTCTCTACCTTTTTTAGGAACATCAGCAGTTCATCATTATACTTCACGAAATCCCTTTATGATTATTGGAACATTTCATCCAAAGTTTCAAGATCAAATGAGTTTATTCTGAGATAAAATTTCGCTAAAGCTTTTATGAAATTAGGAATCAATCTCTACAGGATTGTGCTAAACTCATCCCCTAATTATTTCATCTATGATTTCTACCATTAATTTTGGATAGGTTTCATTATCTCCAATAGTGACAGCCCTTAAAAAATATGACTGTGCCTTAAGATACTTTCCTTCTTCAAATAGCTTATTTGCTTTCAAAATTACATTTTCAAACTCAGTTTTGATTTCAAAGTTAGCTGGAGTTAATTTCTTTCTTTCATTCTTATCAAGAAGCTCTGTTTTTTCAAGCTTCTTTTTTAAACGACGCTTCCCCTTCTTTGAAGTTTTTAGAGCTATAGAAAAGAGAAATTTCGCATCAAAGTAATTTTTTCTTGAAAAGCATGAGTCACCAAGAGTTTTAAACCGTCCGTGAAGATTTTCTCTCATTAATTCCCATTTCTCATCAAAAATGGTACTTATATCTTCTAACCTGCTAAACGAATAATCGCTCGAATCTCTTAAATATAATGTTGAATAATATTCAAAAGCCCCTTTATAATCTTTTTCTAGAAAGCAAGAATCCGCCAAGATTAAAATAGCATCGTTTTCAACTTTCTGTTCCTGAGCAAAGCCATAATTGTGACCAAGGGCAACAAACCAAGCCAGTATAACCAATATTTTCATAGACAAGAAAATTACTACAAAGGTATATTATCAAAAATAAAAAACATGAATACCTGAATAACTACAATTCCATTCATGAATTTTATTCAATCAATAATTGATTTAGCTCCTTATCTTGATTCCTTATAGGTGTTTATGCCGATGTATCATACTATGGTTCTTAGTAGTTTGGCTTCATGAAAGATAAAATTACGATACATCCTCCAAGACTTTCAGTTGGAAATGTTTATGGAGGTTCAGCTGATAATTATGAAATTGCAAAACAGGCGACCCAATTAATAAAAACTCTTCAGTCGATTTTGAGTCAACAGATGTTTGATTTAATGGTAAAGAGAAAAATTATTCCTACAGTTGGGATTACTATAACTTTGCCAATAAGTGAGTTAGCTAGAACTATAAAGCTTGATACGATGATGAATAGTCTTGTTTTTGAGATAATCTCTGTAACAGAGAACCAAGACGGAGGAAGTGATGTTGAAATGTTAGCGATAAGATATTTAATTGGAAGTAAGACAATGTCATTTATTCCAGAAGCATCAACTGATGATTAGATAAGGATACTTAGAGGTGTTTTTGATAGTTTTAAAAACGTCAAGTTTTTAAACGGAACAAAGTCTCTTTTGACCATCATTCTTAAACCTGTTTGTTACACTCTTCTGAAGCAGTATGTCTTGCTATCATCTACTGACTCTTGTTTGATTTTAATGACATTTCTTTCTTTTATCATTCCTAAAGTTCCAGCCTACCACTCATCCCGAATCTCTTGAAGTGTCAGTTCCTGGTCAATGATTCGTTTCATTTTTTCTTGGTCATTCTCCTGATGGATTTCACAGGAATTTTTACGGAACTTCTCTTTTGTAGTATTTCTTTTGTTATCCGTAAAATTTACGGTGGTTTTAGGCATTTTTTCCGGTTGTTTTATAGTAAGGACCGTAAAAAATCCGAGGTTTTCCACGGCGTTGTTGAGGAGACATGAGTAGGTTTCCTTGTATGTCTGTTGCCTTAATGAGTCTTTTTTCAATCAATCCATCAATTGCACTGGTTACCGTTTTATCTGAGAGTCCTGTCTTTTTCATGAACTGAGAATGCGTAATCCAGTCTCGACTTTTACGCTTTCCGTATTCATCTACCCAACCATTGGTTTGACGAAAAATCGTCAATAAGACGATTGTTTCAGAAGGCTTTAATTGACTGAGGTATTTGTCAAAAAGCGTATTGGGAATAGGTGTGACATTTCGCATAATCCTATTCAATTACCGGAAGCTCATTTTCCCCACTTGGAACAATATGAAAATCCGTATTGGGTTGCTGATAAAGTTGAAGATACCATCCTCCATTTTCAGTTACCTTAATAACACCCACCTTGTGAAAGATGGTTTTTTGACCCTCCTTCATAGGAATGGCCTTTTTCGTAAGTACATTGAAATAGTGCATAATTTGTTGATGTACCTGCAATAGTATGATTATTTGTAGGGGTAAGAGAGGTCTGATTCCGATAAGCCTAATTGTGCGACATTACCTTTATATTTTATGAACCGTCTATGACGGCCCCCTCTTACGGTGTAGTGTAGATAAAATAAGGTTGACTTATAATACTACAAATAACCATCTCCAATTGCCAAGGTACTGCTAACCATTCTACACCTTGCAGAAAATAAAAGCAACACCATTCAATCTTCGTTGTTTCCAAAACTTAAGCAGTTAAATACTTGTTTGCCACATCAAGATATTTTGTTTTGGAAAGTTGGATATAGTGGAAAGAAGATTCTGGTTTTACATGGCGTAAGATTGCCTGAACATCCCGAATGTTTGCACCTTGATCCAACATATCATGTGCCTTTCCGTGCCGAAAGCTATGCGGAGTGATATCTTTATCAATCATTGCCATCTCACATAAATCCCTTATCCAACGTTGTATTGTTCTTGTTGTTAAGCACTTTCCCAAACGTTTACCAATAAAGAGCTTATCTGAGTCACAATCCATACAAAGCCTCAATCCAAGGTATAAATTCATTAGTTCATTGGTCTTACTTCCCCAAATCACATAATTGTAACGCAGGGATTTACGACTCCTGACTTTTGCTCCCCGCATTCCAGCTTTTAGTTCCTGAATATTGGAAAGCGTCATATCGCATAATTCCGATACCCGCATTCCCGTATCCCATAGTAAATTGATAATTAGCTTTTTTTGGAGTTCGCCAAAACTATCCGTGTCCAGTAAGTCATCCATGTCCTCAAAATCTGCTCTGGACACCACATCTTTATCCGCTGAGATGTACTTAATCGGTATTATCTCCTTAGGACTAAAATTCACTTCCCTACGGCCATGCCAGAAGCTGATGAAATTCCGAATTATTCTCGCACTATAAGCAATCGTTGATGAACTATATTCCCCTTCCAGACTTTTGTGATACGCCACTATATCATCCCCGTTGATATCAGCTAGTTTTGTTTTGTA
>JAKSBJ010000277.1 GCA_022361195.1 Flavobacteriales bacterium | reverse complement strand
CTATAATTTTTTAAGGAAAGTTCTATTCATTAAATCATCAGTATGGAATTACGAAAAAGAGTATAGGATAGTTAAAAACGGATTTGCAAAACGAAAACTTCATTTTCAACCTGAAATGGTTAAAGAGATCATCTTTGGGTGTAAAATGGATCATGAAATTAAAATTGAACTTTTAAAGCTGATTGAAACGGTATATCCTGAAAGTAATGTTTTTGAAATGCAACTGCACAGGTCAAAATTCCAATTAGAAAAACTACAAATAAGGTGACTAAGAGACTAAGATTGTTTCAGGCCCATGTCGTATCAGTCTGTAGTTTTTCATAGAATATAAAGCACAAAAAAAGCCACGCGAACTTTTTATAAATTTTACTTTAAAAAGTTTGCGTGGCTTAGGTTATGGCGATTGTCTATTTACAATCTGATGAGTCTGAACTCTTGTTTTGCTGTTCCTGAAACAACTTGTAGGTAATAAATTCCCGAAGCTAATTCCGGATCAATAATGTGTAAACTCTCGTTCACATTTTCCTCATGGTAAACCACTTCTCCTCTACTATTGTAAATCTCCATGTTTACCTCTTTCAATTCTCCAAGATCAATGAATAATTCTCCTTGACCAGGATTCGGATAAACACGAACTATATCCATTAAATCGGGAGCTGATAAACCAACATCCCCAATGGTAACACAAGCTGATGTATCTGTACATCCACCCTCTGTCACTTCAACTGCATAATTTCCATTTGAAGCTGCAGTAAAAGAAGCATTTGTTTCTCCATCAATCACCGCATAATCAGCATCGCAATCTAACCAATGATAAGTGGCTCCAACTGCATTCGCCGTAATCGTTGGTGACTCAGTTGTAGTCTCCACATTTACCGTATTAATTGTTAGATCAATGGTGATGATAGAGTCACATCCTGCTGCATTTGCAATGGTATCCATATAAATACCGCTCTCAGTATAAGTCTCATCTCCGCTTGGAACAGTGTATTCAAAACAAGCCTCCTCGGTAATCGATGAAGTTGTTGCAAAATTAATGGTCAAATCGATGGTGATGATAGAATCACATCCTGCTGTATTTGGAATCGTATCCATGTAAATCCCACTCTCGGTATAAGTTTCATCTCCACTTGGAACCATGTATTCAAAACAAGCCATTTCGGTAATAGAAGCAGTTGTTGCATTGTTAATTGTCAAGTCGATTGTGATGATAGAATCACAGCCAGCCGCATTTGGAATGGTATCCATATAAATACCGCTCTCGGTATAAGTTTCATCTCCACTTGGAACCGTATAACTGTAACAAACTACCTCTGTCAAAGTCACCGTTGTTGAATAAAGAACCGTTAAATCGATAGTGATGACAGAATCACAACCTACAGCATTTGGAATCGTATCCGTATAAACTCCCGATGTGGTATAAGTCTCATCCCCACTTGGAACGGTATAACTATCACAAACTGTTTCTGTAATACTAACTGTTGTAGAATAATTAATCGTTAAATCGATGGTAATAATGGAATCACATCCCGCTGCATTTGGAATTACGTCGGTATAAATTCCACTCGTCGTATAAGTTGCATCTCCACTTGGAACTGTATAGCTATCGCAAGTCGTTACTTCGATGGATGAGGTACTAAATGTGTTAATCGTTAAATCGATTGTAATAATAGAATCACATCCTACTGCACTTGGAATGGTATCCGTATAAATTCCGCTCGTTGTATAGGTTTCGTCTCCACTTGGAACCGTATAACTGTCGCAAACTATTTCAGTAATGGACGAAGTAGTAGTTCCGTTAATGGTTAGATTGATAGTAATGACAGAATCACATCCTGCTGCATTGGTAATAGTATCGGTATAAACCCCAGTCGTTGTATAGGTCTCGTCCCCACTTGGAACGGTATAAGTGTAGCAAGCAGATTCTGAAATGGAACTTGCAGTTGCCAAAATGGTTAAATCAATAGTAAGGATAGAATCGCATCCATAATAATTGCTTAAGGTATCTGAATAAACTCCACTAACCGTATAGGTTGTATCACCACTTGGAACAGTGTACTCAGAACACTCTGTGACAGTCATTGAAGAACCACTTGAACCGCAAGGCGTAAAAATATAAACAGATCCTGTACTTTCATCTCCCCATGTTGTTCCGCTGGCATCAGGATCATCACTTCGCGCTCCAATACTTATGTAATTTTCTGAAATAAAAACCGAGGTTCCAAAATAGTCCGAACTACCACGATCATCCGCCACAATTTTTTGAGTCTCAGACCAGCCCCAGGCCGAATTTTCAATAATATAGGCCGATCCGGGATTAAACAAGGTTACATCATCATCCACATCTTCATCTTCCTCGTGAGCTCCAATAACTGCCATATCTCCTAAAATAGAAACCGAGTATCCAAACTCGTCATTATCATCTCTATCCGAGGCGACAATTTTCTCAGTTTCGGTCCATACGCCATCAGCACCACGCTCAAAAAGATAAGCTGCACCTGCCAGGGACTTATGATCCCATCCAAACTCGTCATAACCTTCTCCAGGTGCACCCACAATCAAATCATCTCCCACCAGTGAAACCGAAAATCCGAAAAAACTTCCGCCTCCACCAAAAGATCCGCCTGTATAATCTGATGCTACGATATGTTGTACTTCATTCCACACATCGAATTCATCCAGTTCATAAATGTAAGCTCCTCCTCTGTAGACATAATCATCCGGAGCATCACCACTACCCTCTGATTCAAGATGAGCTCCAACTACCATCCGGTCATCCGAAATGGAAACAGATTTACCAAATTCGGCTCCAACGATATAATCCGAAGTCGGGTCTAACATTTGAATCTCATTCCACTCGCCAAATTCATCTCGTTTAAAGACATAAGCTCTACCTATTTCCACAGAATACCTTTTTGGAGATCCAATTATGGCATAATCCCCTGAGATAGAAACTGAAGCTCCAAATTCGGCATTAGGTTGTGAATCAGACGCAAATACACGCTTTGCCAACACCCATTCGCCCATAGCATTTCTTTCATAGAAATAAGCTGCTCCTGTATGCAAACCACCCAAAGACACGGTGTCATTATTATTTCTTGGTGCTCCTACCACCATGTAATCACCTGAAATAGAAACAGATTCCCCATAAAGAAAGTTTTCATCTCTCAGTATTGGAACAACCTTTTGATCTAGTGTCCATTCTCCTCCCGGATTCCAACTGTAGATATACGCTGCTCCTGCATCGTCTACATAATTTTCTCCATTTTCATCGTAATCATTCAAAGGAGCTCCTACCACGCAAGTGGTACCATCAATGGATGTACTTTGTCCAAATCTGTCAATATTCTCAGAGTCAAATCCAAGTATTTTATCGACTTGCGAATAATCTTGTGCGAAGCATGACCCAAAGTTGACGGATAAGGCTGCACCTAATAAGAGTTTGTAAATTTTTGTCATTCGTTTTAATGTATTTTTTTGTGATCGGGCTTTTCAAATCCCATGCCAATTTTCCGCTTCAAAAAAAATTTAACTAAAACGTTTGATATTGATTAATTTCTCCAAAATGACCGTTCTGGGACAAGTCCACAAACAACTCCCTGGTTCCGTTAAAGTTTACGTGATTATTCTGGCTAAAAATCTATAAATAATCTCTTACTCCTGGCTTCAGATTCAAATAGCTAAAAATGGGGGTGATTGAAAAAGCGACAAATGCGCAGACTACTGTCAGTAAATATTATTTAGCGGATTAACAATTACATATCAATCACTTAGCAAAAATCACAAGCCTTTAACATCAAAAAAAGGAAAGAAAAGTGTTTACCTTTTGAAAAAAACGACATAAAGTAATTTTAAGGACCATAACTATTTACAAATTACTCTAAAAGCAAAGAGGCTGTCTAAAATTAGACAGCCTCTTTTGTTGCAAATAATTCAAACTTTCAATTGCCGTTGTCATTAAAAATCCAGATTTTATTTGCTGCTGTAATAGGTAAATGATTCGTCATAAGCATAAGATAGAGATTTTTGTCTTATGCAATTTAGATCAATCTAAAGGATATCAGAACGTTAAAAAATCATAAAGCGACATCTTTTTATTAAAATGTATAAAATTAAGATTCAATGGTTTTTTCCAATTCTAAACTATTATCTATATTTAAACCTAATACTGCGCTTTGTATCGCACATAATCAATCAATTGTCGTATATTTTAAGTTGTGGTATACCTTGAAAAAATCACCTTTCGGGATATGACCCAAAGAACTATCTTACTCATATTCAGGAAACAAAAACATTTTGCTACATGAAATTAAAGGCCATTGTAATCGACGACGAAGATCTGGCGAGAAAGAATCTTACGATGCTTCTCAATGAGTACTGTGAGGAAATTGAAGTGATTGATGATGCTGGAAATGTCATCGATGCCAAACATAAAATAGAAACCTTAAATCCAGATGTTGTTTTTCTTGACATTCGTATGCCAAGTGGATCAGAAGGATTTGATTTATTGGAATCTATCGAAAACCGCAACTTCCTCGTTGTATTTGTAACAGCCTTTAAGGATTATGCACTGCGGGCTTTCAACGCCAATGCTATTCACTATGTTCTAAAACCCATTGACATTGATGATTTAAAAATGGCGGTTGACAAAATTGTAGAGTCCAAATCTACTTTCAACGACGATCCGGCCAACTTTGAAACCTATTTTGAATCCATTCAAAACCTTTCCACTTCCATGAAATCTCAGGGATATGGAAATAAGGTAGCTATTAGCCATACCAAAGGAATAAAATTGGTGGACATCAAAGACATCATGTATCTTGAAGCTTCAGGAAACTGCACCGTTCTTTATTTTGCCGATGGGAGTCGATATTTAGATACACGTACGTTAAAAATTTATGAAGGAATTCTCAACCCATCTATTTTTTACCGTATTCACAAATCGCACATTATCAACCTGGACTTTTTAAAGGAATATTTAAATGAGGACGGACACTTTGTGATTCTAAAAAATGGGAAGTTATTACCTGTTGCACGAAACAGAGTTTCTACATTTGTTAAAACCTTAAAAGCGCTTTAGTGAAGTACCTCATAGCGACTGTTTTATTTATTACATTTTTATCAGTTCGTGCTCAGCAATATAGATTCATTAACTATTCGGTAGAGGACGGACTGGCTTCATCGCAGGTCACCGATATACGTCAGGATAAACTAGGCTATTTGTGGGTAGGAACCCAATCAGGTTTAAGTCGCTTTAATGGTATCTCATTCCGAAACTTCTCGGTTAATGACGGAATGCCAGACAACAAAATAGAGCAAATCTACATCGATGAAAATCAACAATTGTGGATTGCCACTCCTAAGGGAATTGCCAAGTATACCGACAATCACTTTATCCCATACTTCTTTAAACCTGATAAAAGTGAGGCCGACATTCGCATTAATGGATTAGTTAGCTACCAGGGACAAATGTATGTTGCAACCGATGCTGGAATGTTACGACAGAGTAATAAACAGTTTGAACCAATTACAGGACAAGAAGATGAATCTGTACTGCGAATACGAGCAGTTGTCAATGTAAATGATACGCTTTTATTATGTGGGAGTCGTGATGGTTTGCTGCAATGGAAAAACAATGAATACAGTGTCTATCATATCCCACAAATGGACACCGTTAACATTAGTGATTTACACTACGATAATGGTACTTTATATGCCTCAACCTATGGGGATGGAATTATTACTTATGACTTTAAAACAAAGACGCATCAAAACTATCGGGAATACAATCAAAATTTAAGAGCTGTTTATGCCGATAGCACCATTATTCTGGCATCAACCATTCGTGGAGGAATTGAAATTAGCCAGGACGGTGTGATGGAATACGATTCGAGAAATGGTTTGATTAATGAATCTTTAAAAGCAGCATTTAAAGACCGTGAGGGGAATATTTGGTGGGGGACTGATGGAAACGGACTTTTAAAATTCTCGGGGAAATCCATTTTAAACTATCAAATACAAGATGGGTTAAATAGTGAGTTGGTCATGTCTATTGCACAAGACCAAGATTCAAATTACATTTTTGGAACCTATAACGCTGGTTTAACCATTTGGAATGGTCAAAATGAATTCAGCTATTTAGATGCTCAAAGCGGATTAAGAAATAATCAAATTTGGTCTATTGCCATTGACCAGTACAATCGTTGTTTTATTGGATCGACCTATGGTATTGATTGTATTGACAAAGGGATTCCACTTAACAATTCTGTAGGTTTATCACAAATAGATTCTAAAATACGATCAATTTATTTCTTAGCAAATGGGGATATTTTAGCCGGAGGACAGGAGGGACTTTTTCGCCTTTCAGGCGACAATATTTCGGATATTCATCCTGAAATGAACTGGAACATTAACAAAATTGTTGGGAACAATGAGTTGATTTACATAGGAGCTAATAGTGGTCTTTTTGAGTACAATCCAGATAAACCAGAAAAAGATGTAAAACAAATCCCTCTGGCGGAAAACAATATACAAACCCTTTGTCCGGATAGTCATGGTAATTTGTGGATTGGAACCATTAATGGACTCTTTTTAAAGACCAAACAAGACGGAACGCTTCCGGTTATATTAGATCAAAACGAATTTTTCCGTTCTAAGAACATTGTAGCTATTATTGAAGACCATGAAGGAAACATTTGGGTATCTACTTACAATGGAGTATATCTTTTGTTGGTTCATGATATGGCAACCTACGATTTTGAAATTCGGCACTATACCTTAACAGAAGGTTTGGTTCACTTGGAGGGAAATCAAAATGCCTTATATGAAGATCATTTGCATAACATTTGGATTGGGACCTCGGGTGGTTTAGCGAAAATTGATCCTTCATTGAACAACATTCTTTTTGACTTTAAAAAACCAGAGCTCCATTTTACTGGAATTAGACTGTTCATGGAGGAATTTGATTATACCCAATATGAATCGGTCATTGATTCTATTACTGGAGTTCCAAAAGAAATCACCCTTCCGTACGGTAAAAACCACTTGACTTTTGACTTCATTGGAATTAATATGAAAGATCCCAATGGAGTTAGTTATGCTTACCGATTACTTGGAGCAAGTGATGAATGGTCTCCGGTTTCAGCTACGAATTATGCAACCTACTCGTTCCTTACACCTGGCGAATATGATTTTCAGGTAAAGGCTGCAAACAAAAACATGGAATGGTCGGATATTCAAAATATTCACATTACCATTCTTCCACCATTTTGGCAAAGCTGGTGGTTTTCCCTCCTCATTGTTTTATTCCTCTTATTACTTATTGTCACTATTTTCCGTATTCGTATTAGAGCCATTAAGCAAAAACAAGAAAATGAACGATTGGGATTTAAAAACCGCTTGTTATTTCTGGAGCAACGATCGCTAAACGCGAGTATGAATCGCCATTTTATTTTCAATTCTCTTAACTCCATCCAATATTTTATTAACAGTTCTGATAAACGTTCGGCGAATAAATACCTTTCGAGTTTTGCCAAACTCATTCGTAAAAACCTTGACTCTTCTACCAGTAACAACTTTATTGTTACCCTGCAAGAAGAAATTGAACGTATTGAGCTTTACCTAACGTTGGAGAAAATGCGTTTCCATAATAAGTTTGATTATGTGGTAGACATTGAATCAGGATTGGATACAGAGGAAATTGAAATTCCTTCTATGATTCTTCAGCCTTTTGTTGAAAACAGTATTATTCACGGTGTACTACCTTTGGAGAAGAAAGGAGAAATTACCGTTAAAATTTATGAGGAATATGGTGAAGTTGTTTTTGAGGTGATGGATAACGGAATTGGAATTGACAATAGTATTACCCATAAAGAAGAAAGCCTTTCGGGTGATCACGAATCAAAAGGGATGGAGATTACCAACCGTCGAATTGAGCTCTTGCGAAAATTGACCGGAGAAAACCTCTTAATCATTGGGCCTTTCCAACTCAATAATCAAGAAGGAGAAGTGCTGGGAACCAAAGTAATCATAAAAATGGGCCTTGAAGATCCGGATGATTAAAGCTTAAATTATCCAAGTCGATTCTTTTTCCACAAAAAAATCTGAAAAAAGTTTGTTTTTTTAAGTGTTTGTGCATACATTTGTTAAGTAAGAGACTCTAGATGTCTTTTTAAGTGATGAAGAAGTTATTGTACATATCAATGTTATTCGCCTTTGTTTTGGCGTTTCAATCATGTGAGAAAGAAGTTGTTCAGAAAGTAGATTCTGATGACCCTTTTGTTTATGATGAATCGCAAAATAAAGGAAATAGAGGCGGTGGAGAAGAAGGAAAAGTTATTACTGGTGGAATCACCGATCCTGATGAGGATCCTGATTATGACAGTGACACAATCGTTGATCCTGACGAAGATGAGGATTACGACAAAGACGGAAAGTAATTAAATACTAAATATATTTCAAAGCTCGGTTTTTAACCGGGCTTTTTTGTTTTCCTTATTTTTTTAGAAATGTAAATCAGTTTTATGAGGAGGAGATTATAAAATGTTCGTCAGCTATTAAGAAACTCACCCCTCATTCAATATTTTGCATTCCTTGGAATCCGTCCAATAAGCAATTTACTTACAAGTGGGTGGCATTAAAACAATTATTAGACAAATGAGATACGCACTAATGCTCTCCGCAGAACGTCAATTCAT
>JAKSBJ010000022.1 GCA_022361195.1 Flavobacteriales bacterium | reverse complement strand
TTCTACCAATACACAACAGTTGACGGTTTACCCAGTTCTCAGATTTATCAAATAATCCAGACTAAGAACAACCACATTTGGTTTGGAACAGACGGAGGCGTTGTCCATTATGACGGTTACAACTTTGAGGTTTTAACCACTAATGACGGTCTTGTTTCCAACGTTGTTTTTTATTTGGACGAAGCACCAGATGGCAGTATTTGGTTCTACCATAGCGAGCATTTACTCAGTTTTTATAAATCGGGAAAAATACAACCATTCAAATACAATTATCTGCTCCAGAATACTTCAAGAGGAGACTTTCAAAAAACATATTCTTTGGCAGTAAGTCGCAATGAAATCGCAATTTATGGGGGAGTAGGACGAGTCCATTCCAAACGTTTTTTAACAATCTCAGAGAAAAACGGAATAACCTTTAGCCCAGATACCGCTTCAGTAAAAAACTGTATAGAAATCTGGAATTCAAAAGATAAGCAACCTCATATTTCTTCATTCATTTACAATGATGATTCAACAACCATTTACCTTAATAAAAAAGCTATCGGAATTGTTACTGGATATTATAAAAAACCAAAAATAACACGTTGTGCAAAGGTTAAAGACAGAATCTATTTCAACATCTATCACGACCTTTTCGTTTATGAAGGCGGGAATATCACCAAATTAGGAACAACCCAAGGTGATATTCTTGAGATTTATAGCCGCAGTAATGGAGATATTCTTCTTGGAACTTCCGACGGCCTTTGGGCACTCCCCAAAGGAAATATGAAAGCTCAATACCAATGGTTAAAGGGCAAATTAATTTCTTCAATTTGTGAAGACAATGAAAGAGGTCTTTGGATAGGATCATTGCTTAGTGGTCTCTATTATTTACCTCCTAACTATTCTAGTACATCTCTGCCCCAAAAAACGAATCCGATAACTCATTTACTTGGGTATAAAAATGGAGTGTGTTACACAAATCGAAACAAAGAAATTTTCTTTAATGACGGTAAAAAAATAGTTTCATTTAAACCTTTTAACAGTCCATCAACCGTTTTTACCTTTTTCAAGCTCAGAGACAACAAACTAGTTATTGCAGGTAATATCTCCGAAACCTGTATTGTAAATTGTGACGACTTAAGTTGGTCCAAATTTGAAATTGATACTTTAAGATTTTTTTCGGATGCTTGCTATCTCAATAATGAGATAGTTGGAGTTAGTAATAAATCTCTTGATAGATGGACTTTTGAAGACAATCTTTTTTCAAAGAAAAAAACAGTTTTCACACCTAACAACACCTATTATTCTGTTGATTCCCTAAATCCAAATCAAGTTCTTATCGGAAGTAAAAATGGTAGTTTCACTCTTGAAGATGAAACACTCTCCCCCTTTCGTCATGATATTAATTTTTTAACATCTCCAATACGAGATCAATTGGTGATTAATGATACCGTTTTAGTTTTTGCTTCTCAAAATAAAGGGGTTATGATTCTATATAAGGACTACCCCATTTTTCTGAACGAAAAAAATGGTTTAGTAAGCAACGATGTTAGATATTTAGACAGAGGCAGCAATTATTTTGTTGCAGGTTCACACAAGGGATTAAATGTTGTTTATAAAGATGGAAGAATAACGAGTCTGACAAAAAAAACCGGACTTTCTGGTAATGCAATCAATGACATTTATTGCCGCAATGATACCATTTGGATGGCCACCTCAGAAGATATAGAGCAAGTAGTTTTATCCAAAAATAGCCAGTATTCGAATCATTTAAGAGCGAATCATTTCATGGTTGATGGAAATCCATCAAGCGAAAGCCAAAACTTTTTTCTGGAGCATGATGAAAATGAAATTCGATTTGATTTAGAAGCTTTCAGCCCAGCTCAACAAGGTGAACTTTACTACCGCTATCAACTTGAAGGTTATGATAATAGCTGGCAATATACTTCTGAACGATCAATCAATTACTCTAATCTACCCTCAGGAGATTATACCTTTTATGCCTCTTATCAGCAACCTAACGGTGTTTGGTTAAGCGATCAACAGCTTTTCTCATTACATAAAGAAAAACCCTGGTGGTTAAAATTTTGGTTTATAGGTTCACTCTTTCTTCTTTTAATTCTCTTGATAACCTTAATCATTCTTTTGCGAAATAGGAGATTTAGGCGTAAAGCTCTCGAGAAATATAACTTACTTGATCTGGAACGGAAAGCACTCCAATCTCAATTAAATCCACATTTTATCTTCAATGCTTTGATGTCTATTCAAAATTTGCTTGAACAAAATAAAAGAGAAGAATCAGCCGATTACCTGGTCAAATTTGCCCTTTTAACTCGATTATCTTTAAACCATTCAACCCGAATCTATGTTCCACTCTCTGATGAAATAAATCTGATTACAAATTATGTAGAACTTGAACAACTCAGGTTTAAAGATATTTTTGATTTTAAACTGATAGACTTACCCCAATCAGACGAAATCCTTATTCCTCCCACAATCATTCAACCTTTTGTAGAAAATGCTATTATTCACGGTTTAATTCCCAAGAAAAGCTCTGATAGAAAAATTACATTAGAATTTAAATACCGGGATCATGAAACCTTGTTTTGCATAATTGACGATAATGGAGTTGGTTTGAATCATAAAAACTCTGGCAACCACAAGGGAGAGTCACATGGGATACGTTTAATTGCCGAACGCTTAAAGATTTTACTACCCTCCGATATTGACGCCATTAAAATTACCGATAAGAAAGATCAACACAGCACTGGTGTCAAAGTGGAAATAATAATTCCTTATACGACCTATGAGAATTCTAATAGTTGATGACGAAAAAAATATTCGAGAGTTACTACAACTCTACGTTAAGCGTGGTACCCAAGACTTTGCTACCATTGAAACGGCCAACAATGTAGGAGAAGCTTACGACAAAATTTTGAGCTTTAAGCCTAACATTGTCTTTTTAGACATCCAACTGGAAACACTAACGGGCTTTGATTTATTAGATCGATTACTTCATATTGATTTTCATTTAATCTTTGTTACAGCCTATAGTGATTATGCCATTCAAGCCTTTGAATATGCCGCTTTACATTATTTGGTAAAGCCAGTATCGGAAAATCAGGTTAAACAAGCCTTAAATCGATGTAAACAATCAATTCCGCTTAATAAAATACAAGTGGAAGATGCTAAAAAACTGTTCATCAAAACTTCCGAGTCCAAATATATTTTAGACAAAACTGATGTTGCTTATTTTGAAGCTGACGGAGCTTACTGTAAGGTTCACCTGATGAATGGCGAAAAAATCATGACCAGTAAAAACCTGGGGGAATATGAAAAATTAGTTGGTGATGATGATTTTTACAGAGTGCATCATGCCACCCTGGTTAATATTAGCTTTGTAGCAAAACTGGACAACAAGAACAACATTATCCTTTTAAAAAACGGAACCGCTCTTCCTATTTCACGACGCAAGAAAAAAGGATTTAAAATAATGTTTGAAAATAGGAACTAACTCCTATTTAGCCTTAATACTACAACCAATTGCCTTTGTTACTGACGGTTTAATCTCTTTTCCCGCGTCCAACGCTCGAATGGCATTGGCCAAATAGCGTTCTTGCACCGCCGAGGCATCTCTTGCATTATCATCAATCGCTCCAATATATTTTACCACTCGCTCTTTATTCAGTAAGAAAACGTGAGGAGTTTTTGTTGCCCCGTATTTAGGATAAACGCTTTGCTTCTCATCAAACAAATACAAAAAGTTAAACCCTTTCTCTTTGGCTCTCTTTTTCATATTTTCAAAACTATCCTCTTCTACTATTGAAGGATCATTAGGATTAATTGCAATGATAGGATATCCCATAGGTTCAAATTCTTCCTGCAAAGCAATAATTCTATCCTCATACAACTTGGCATAAGGGCAATGATTACAGGTAAAAATTACCACATAGCCTTTGGCATCCTTTAATTCACTTAAAGAATGTATTTTATCGTCTGTCCCCTTTAATGAAAAGTCATCCGCTACATCTCCAACTTTATACCCTCCAAAGGCTGTAAGTACTGTTGTTACGGCGGCAAAAACTGTTAATACCAATTGTTTCATTTTATCTTTTTTATTGATGAATACTCAAAAAATCTTCTTCCAACTCCTTAAGAGAATGGTATTGTTTCTCCACAAACAACCGTTTTTCTCCTTTCAAAAATAAGGTAATTGGAATCGCTCCGGACCAACTTGTATCGACTTTATCAATCCAATCATTGGTATGATCATCGGCCAATAAAATCACTTCGCTTTTCAGTCCTTTTTCCTCTATAAATGGTAAGAGACGAGAATTCAGATTTTCTTTAAAATCTAAACTCACTAAAACTACTTTAACATTGTCCTTTGCATATTGTTCATTGAGCGATTCAAAATAGGGTAACTCCTTTACACATGGCACACACCAAGTAGCCCAAAAATTGATTACATAGGTCATTTCAGCATCTCGCTCTAACAACCATTCTTTCTCAAAATCATCAAAATTGTCATAAACAACAAGCTGTGAAAAGCTCTCCTTACCAAAAAGTAAAAAAAGCCCTAAAAGAATCATATTTAAGAAGCCCGACATGTTAAAATTAGACGAATAGGTTTTTAATTTCTTTCCTGAATTTAAAAAATAAGTATCATTACCTATTTTATATTTACACAAAAATACGCTTAATGACCGACTGGTAATCAAATAGATGCGGATCTTTTAGCGGTAAATACCGATTTATTTCTGTTTTCATTAAGTTTTTTAAGTAAATTAGTACAAAGACCAAACATTTAAAAATGTACCCAAAACTTAAATGGTCTGCTGAAGAGTTTAGCAGTTTCAGACTAAAAACGGACCCATTAGCCGACAACGTAATTCGTTCGATTATCTCAACTTCGGAAACGGAGAAGGTCAATGGAATATTCTCTCACTTGAGAGATAATATGGAGGTAGATATCCAACAATTGCCTCCTATCGTCCGAACTTATTTTGAAGAAACAGCCGTTCTTCCTTCTTGGATTGATCAGGAAAAAATTAAAATCGGACAAAAAGTTTTTGCTACTTATGGCCCGGAAATTTCACTCTGTCTTTTATGTAAATCACTACCGGAGGCGTACGCCTGTGCTAATGGTGCAAAAGTGCTGTACGCCACCGGTAGAATGACAGAACAAAATGGATCTTTAAACGTCTTCACCCGACGGCTTATGGAAACTGCTCAGTTTGTAGTAAACGTTTGCAGTCCTGGAGGATTGGATCCCAAAGGAAGTGGAATTGTAACGGCTCAAAAAGTTCGGCTTATTCATGCCGCGGTTCGATACTATATAAAAAAACACGGTAGCTGGCCAAAGGCCTATGGAGAGCCTATCAACCAACAAGATATGGCAGGAACATTACAGTCTTTTTCAACCCTTACTTTACAAGGATTAGAAAGACTGGACATTCAGTTAAGTGAAGAAGAAAAAGAAGGTTACTACCATTGTTGGAGAGTAGCGGGTCATATTGTTGGTTTGGAAGAGGAATTGAATCCACCTACCCATCAGGAAGGTTTAGCTCTGGGAGAGGCCATCTTAGCCGATCAGGTAAAACCATCTGCCGAAGGACATGCCTTAACCATGGCAGTTTGCGACTTCATGACTGAAATGCTTCCCGGAAATATTTTCAAACATACTCCTGAAGTTATTATTCGTTATTTGGTTGGAGATAAAATCGCAGAAAATCTCCAATTGGATGATGAAACCAATCTCATTGATAAAATCGTTCCACGTTTTATGGGCTTTTTGTTTCACACCTCAGAAGAAGTTGAAAACAAAAGTCACTTTTTTGAAAAAATCATTCAGCACCTTAACCTTCACTTATTACAAGGCATGTTGAATCATTTTAATGAAAATAAACAGGTTCGCTTTTACATTCCGCCCGATCTCAGAAATGACTGGAATCTGGATTAGGCTAGAAACATAATAAAAAAGGATTTTTATGATATCGGATTTGAACTATTGGATCAATCTAAAAGAATTTACGCCTTATGAGTTAATCGTTACCTCTATAGGCTGGATATTTTGGATTACCTTATACATTCTCATTATTCGTAATATCCGACGAGAGAAATACGTTGAAATGCCTTGGATTTGTGCTCTGGGAAACATCTCCTGGGAGTTTGTTTGGGGCTTCCTTTTTTACGAGTCCATTAATTTGGGTGAGTTTTTTATCTGGAGCTATCGAGCCTGGTTCTTTTTGGACATTTATATCTTTTGGGGAGTCCTCAAATACGGAAATAAGCAAACCGGAATTGCTGAGTTAAAGAAATACTTTGTTCCTGTATGCCTTGGAGTCATCGTTCTGTGGGTTTCCCTTTATTCAACATTTATTGCTTCCGGATTTGACCATAAATGGGGAAGTCAATCAGCCTATATCTCTAATGTTTTAATTTCTACCCTATACATTTCACTATTTTTGCGACAGTGGAAATCGAAGAAATTTTCGAAGATAATGGCCTGGTGTAAATGCCTCGGTACACTAGCTTATACTATTGTCTATTTTAATTTCGATCCACCCAATATTTTTGTTCATGTAATTGGCGGAGTGGTTTTTATTCTAGATATAAGTTATTTACTTATGCTCTACCGAAAACAGGGAAAAAATTGGGTACCGATTACGACAACCCCATGAAAGTCCTAATACCTATGTATGAACGGAACTTTTGCAGAAGATGAACATATCGAAAGCTCTGGAAACCCAACTTTGGTTTTTCCCAATAAGATATTTGGAAGAACTGAAGAGAAGGAGTTAATCCAACAGGCCATTGATGATTTCAAATACGGCCGGCAAATTTCTATTCATGTATCCGGAGCGGCAGGTATTGGAAAATCTTCCTTTATCAATTCCACTCTAAAAACATTATCTGATTACGACTTTCATTATGGTAAGTTTGAACATTATCATCAAGGGGTTCCTTATTACGGAATTTGTCAAATTTTTGAATCCATTGTACGAAGACAACTCTCAGGAGATGATGAACAAACCGAGAATTGGAAACTCGAATTACAAAGACGCTTTTCGTACAATTATGAGGAACTAAAGGCAACAGTTCCTTCTCTCACTAAATTTCTGCGAAAGCCAGAATTTATTCGGGAGGATTATTCACCCATTGACTTAAAAAATCGAATCACCACTGTACTGGAGGATTTAATCCAGTTTAGTTTGGATATGAATGAGAAGTCATTAATCATTCATCTAGATGATTTACAATGGATTGACCAGGAATCACTAGACTTTCTGCATTCTTTAATGACAAAACGGTTGAATAATTTATTATTGATTATCTCCAACCGAATTGATGAAAATGAGGAAAGTCGGACTTTTCTAAACTTCATGGACTCTATGTCCAAAGTGGTAACTTTAGAGAGTATTGAATTACGTCCTTTAAAGAAAGACGCTGTTAGAGAATGGTTGAAAGAAACCTTCCCTAGACACACTTCTGACCTCAATGAGCTAGTTGACATATCGTTTAAATACTCCTCCGGAAATCCATATGTACTGATAGAGGTTCTTTCGAATTTTAATCGACAGGGGAAAATTCAGTACAACGAAAACTCTCAAGGCTGGTCCTGGAATTTTAGTCAGGCAGGATTAAAGAAAGAACGTTCGCTGGAGGAAATTTTAAAAGAGAAACTTTTAAAGCTCAGTCCAACAGATCAACATATCCTACAATTGAGTACCTGTTTTGGCTCAAACTTGAATATTCCTTTGATTAGTAGAATACTGGATATTCACCAGGAAACTTTACGAAAAGCTTTTAAGGCAGCCGAGGAAATTGGTTTCCTCTCTCCTACCGCATTTTCAATTAGCAGAGATGAAGAAGAACCCATTAATTATGAGTTCACACATAACTTTCTACAGAAATCGGTTTATCATTCCTTGGATACGGATGAGCGACTTAAAATTCATCGCAAAATAGCCAATTTCTATATTTCACAATCCGTCATTGGCCTGGATGACAGAGATTTATTTGACGCTGTTTATCACCTCAACTCCTCACTTGAAATGGACATGACTGAGAAAGAAAAGACCATGCATGCACAGCTAAATTTACGAGCTACCCGTAAAGCTAAATTAGCGGCTTCATTCTCCCTTGCGCTGGAATATATCCAATATTGCATGAGACATAACATGCACAATAACTGGCAGGGGAACTATGGCTTTTCTTCGGCTGTTCATTTAGAAGGATACCAAATTGCTAGGCTAAATGGTAATTATCAACTTGCCGGAGAACTTTTCGATGAAGGCTTAAAATTCAGCCGTCCTAAAGAGTTGGCACGTTTAAAACTAGCCAAACTAATCTTAGACATTCAATTTGGAGAATTAAAAGCTTCATTGGAAACAGGAATTTCAGCCTTGAGAGATTTGGGAACAAGAGTACCTCGACGGGCTGGAAAATTACACGTCGGAAAGGAACTTTTACGAACCAAAATACTGATGCGGGGTAGAGATTCCGAATCCATCTACTCTCTTCCCGAAATGCAGGACGAAAAAACCAAATTGGCTTTTCGAATTATTTTTTGGATGTTCAGAAGCGCCCAATTTCTAAATCCGGAATTGAATGGCGTTTTGGCTTTAAAAAAGATGCAACTCACATTGAAAAAAGGAAGCAGTGGAGATGCTTTTACGGGCTTAATGGCGTACGGTGTTATTATTGGAGCAGGAAAAGACGATTATAGAACAGCCTATAAATTTTGTGATATTGGTAATCGTTTAGCCGAAAAATACCGCAATGAATCGGGTGAAGTAGATTTTGGACGAGCTATTTATTTGGCCTATCGTGAGCACTTGAGGGAAACCTTAATATTTTACGAAATTGCGAAGGTTAAACTCTTACAAAAAGGAGACTTTGTTGGAGCGGCAGAGCCCACGGTTAATGAGTCCATCACCTTTCTTGCAGCTGGCTATTCGTTAGACGAAGTAGAAGCCAAAGTGAAGGAAAACATGAACTATTGCGCTGATCTTCACATGCGTGATTTTCATGAGTTTCAGATGGTAATGCTCCATCAAATTCAATTACTCAAAGAAATTCAGCCTTCCCCTGACCAACGAAAGAAGGTGGAATATATTCTTAAAACCACGCAATACAGCTATACCATTGCTGCACATGGTGTCATTTCAATGCAAATGGCCTGCTTTGAATCAAAATGGAAAGAAGTATTGACGTTGGCTGATAAATTGGAGAAAAAAATCCCTTTTTTAACGGGACTTTATATTCAAACAGAATATTTCTTTTTCAAAGCAATTGCGCTTTTAATGGATGGTAACGCATCTAAATCAGGAAATCAAAAATCACCACATCGAAAGATCAAAACGATTCTCAAAAAAATGTACAAATGGGCCGATAGTGCTCCTCAAAATCATCTGCATAAAATTTTGATGGTCGAAAGTTTGTTAGCTCGTTCAAATGGTAATCTTTCTGAAGCTATTGAGCATATGAAATCTGCAAGTAAAATTGCACATGAAGAGCTTTTCATTCAAAATGCAGCTTTGGCCAATCGTTTTCTCTCAGTTCTTTTTCAGGAAAATGGTCAAAATGAAGAAAGTGAAAAAGCCCAAAAATTATCGGACGAACTATTCGCCAAATGGAGAGCTAAATCCTGATGCTTGGATAAATTTTGATTCATTTCTATTTCTTTTTTTCATAATTGGCGATATTTACGCTACAGTCTTACGTCTAATACGCACATGGCTTTACCAAAAAAAGGATCTCGAAATATAATTGTTGATGATCATTCTTATCGCTGGATAGCAACAAAGAACGATTCGGCAATTACTTTAACCGTGGCTTCTTCTGAATTCAATGGACAAGCTATGCTTGCTTGTTTTGATCTTTTTACAAAAAAGCTGGATGAAGACCAGCATTTTATCATTACTCCCTATATCGTAAGGCAAACTATTTTATATGGCTTAAAAAATGGCTGGGAACCTTTAAAGCCTGGAGGGCAAGTTCATCTAAAAAATATTACAGAAAAGCTAGACACTTCTTCTACAGGTAGCAGAAAAACTAAAAAATTAATCAAATTACTCAGAGCCAAAAATTCCTCCGAAGAAATCAAGAATGAAATATTGGAACTTGATTTATTAAAATGTGAAGAGTTTCTAAGATATGGAGAATGGTTTGTTGGACTGGAAATATTATTGGAGAGTGAATTAGCGGAAATGAATTTCAAATTAACGGACGAAATGTTCACCTTAATTGATGAGATCATCAGAGCAACTTCTGACAACTTGAAAACCAGCAAGAACCAATTAAGTGAATTTGTTCAAAAACTAAAATTAGAAACAAGAGCTTTAGCAACATCTAAAAGCAATTGAACAAAAGTCTTATGCAAGTAAACAAGGCCCCAATTTTTGATACTTTCGAAAGAAAGCATGATTATCTAAGGATATCCTTGACAGAACGTTGCAATTTACGTTGCTTTTACTGCATGCCCGAAGAAGGAATTCCCTTACGAGAAAAGGCTGTTTTCATGACTTCGGAAGAGACCATTGAATTAGCTCGGATTTTTGTTGAATTGGGAGTCAAAAAAATTCGATTAACTGGTGGCGAACCTTTAATTAAAAAGGATATTGCTAACATCATCCAACAACTGGGGCAACTCCCTGTGGAATTAACATTGACCACAAATGCTATTTTGGTTGATCGTTATATAGAGACCTTTCAAGAAGCCGGAATTCAATCCATCAATGTAAGTCTGGATTCTTTAAAAGCTGAACGCTTCAATGCTATTTCAAGAAGAAGTTATTTTGATCGAATCATGACGAACATTGAGCTTCTGTTGGTCAACAACTTCAAAACCAAAGTAAATGTTGTTCTCATCAAGGATGTTAATGATAAGGAAGTTGTTGATTTTATTGAATGGACAGAAAATAGAGATGTTGAAGTCCGCTTCATCGAATTCATGCCCTTTGATGGGAACAATTGGAATTGGAGTAAAAAAGTAACTCAGGCTGAAATTATTGAGAAAGTTGAAGCTCATTTTGGCGCTGAAAAACTTGTTTCACTTCCTTCATTACCTAATGATACCAGTCGTCATTATCAAATAGATGGTTTTAAAGGTAAATTCGGAATTATCAGTACACTCACCAATCCGTTTTGTGACAGCTGTAATCGCATTCGTCTCACGGCTGATGGTAAAATCAAAAATTGCCTTTTCTCCAGTGAAGAAGTTAACCTTTTGCAGGCTCTAAGAAAAGGGAAAGATGTCGAAAAAATAATACGAGAGAGCATTTTAGCCAAAAAACACTCTCGTGCCGGAATTCAATCTTTCGAAGATGAAAAGAGTGCTCTAATTCATTCGGCAAATCGATCAATGACAACTATTGGAGGCTAAGTCTTTTAGAATCATTCTAAATAACACAAACCCACTGTAAAACAAATAAATACAGCTTAAAACTGATATTTATCATGTTCGCTGCTGCCGACAGTCAAAGTTAAGCCTGAGGTTCCAAAATACCTTTGTTCTAAGGAATAACATTAATCTGTCACGTGGGAATCATAATCATCCTCATAGCGGTAAGCATTCTATTAGCATTGGTCTTTTTGCTATCATTTGTATGGGCGGTCAAAAGCGGCCAATACGAAGATACTTACGGTCCTTCTGTTAGAATTCTTTTCGAGGATGACGAAACTCATGATGGCAAAAAACAAACAGAATGCAAGTAGAAAAATTCAGTTATGACAACAGGATTGTAAAGCTGTTCCTGATCGCCACCATTACATGGGGGATTATTGGAATGCTTGTCGGATTAACTGCGGCCCTCCAATTGGTGTGGCCCGAACTTAATTTTACATCCTGGCTCAGTTTTGGGCGTATCCGACCACTTCACACCAATGCGGTGATTTTTGCTTTTGTGGGTAACGGTATTTTTGCCGGAGTCTACTATTCGCTTCAGCGTCTATTGAAAGCACGAATGTTCTCTGACCTCCTCAGTAACCTAAATTTCTGGGGATGGCAGCTAATCATTCTTTCGGCAGTTTTAACCCTGCCTTTTGGTTATACCACAGGGAAAGAATATGCGGAGTTGGAGTGGCCAATTGATATCGCAATTACCCTCATGTGGGTGGTATTTGGGGTTAACATGTTTGGTACAATTCTAAAACGAAGAGTAAAACACATGTATGTAGCCATCTGGTTCTACATTGCCACTTTCGTTACAGTTGCAGTTCTTCACATCGTTAACTCGTTTGAAATGCCAGTTGACATCCTAAAAAGTTATAGCTGGTATGCCGGGGTACAAGATGCTCTTGTACAATGGTGGTACGGACACAATGCTGTTGCATTCTTCTTAACTACTCCTTATTTAGGTTTGATGTACTACTTCATTCCAAAAGCGGCTAATCGTCCGGTTTATTCATATCGTTTATCGATTATCCACTTCTGGGCCTTGATTTTCATTTATATCTGGGCTGGACCTCACCACCTTTTATATTCATCTCTACCTGACTGGGCTCAGTCTTTAGGAGTTGTATTCTCTATCATGCTAATTTTCCCATCATGGGGTGGTATGCTTAACGGACTTTTAACACTTCGTGGTGTTTGGGACAAAGTAAGAGATGATGCAGTTCTTAAGTTTATGGTAGTTGCTGTTACCTGTTATGGTATGGCCACTTTGGAAGGCCCAATGCTTTCATTGAAAAATGTAAACTGGATTTCTCACTTTACTGACTGGACTGTTGCTCACGTTCACGTTGGTGGATTAGGGTGGAATGGTATGTTGACATTTGGTATGGCTTACTACCTCGTTCCTAAATTGTGGAATACTAAATTATACTCAAAATCATTAGCCAACTGGCACTTCTGGTTAGCTACTTTAGGAATCATCCTTTGGGTTATTCCAATGTACTATGCAGGATTTATGCAAGGTTTAATGTGGAAAGACTTCAATCCTGATGGTAGTCTCGCCAATCCAAACTTCCTTGAAACTGTAACAGCCTTGAAACCATTCTTCATGTTACGTTCTTTAGGTGGAGCCTTGTTCATTGTAGGTGCATTAGTAATGACTTACAACTTAATCAAAACTGCTGCCAAAGGATCTTTCCTTAGAGACGAAGAAGCAGAAGCTCCTGCCCTGGTGAACTCGAAAAAAGGTCACGTTGGTGAGCACTGGCATGCTTGGATCGAAAGAAGACCAGTTAAATTCTTGGTTCTTGCCTTAGTTGCCATCTTAATTGGAGGTATTGTAGAGTTAGTTCCTACTTTCATGGTCAGCTCTAACGTTCCTGAGATTTCTACAATCAAACCTTATACTCCATTGGAATTGGAAGGACGGGACATCTATATTAGAGAGGGTTGTTACAACTGTCACTCTCAATGGGTACGACCGTTCCGTGATGAGGTGAAACGTTATGGAGAATACTCCAAAGCTGGTGAGTTTGTTTACGATCATCCATTCCAATGGGGATCTAAACGTACCGGACCCGATCTTCACCGATCAGGTAAAGGTAACTCGATGAACAAACCGGAATCATGGCACTACAAACACATGCTTGATCCACGAGTTTACGATAACACATCTATCATGCCTGCTTACTATTGGTTAACAGAACCGCTGGATGTATCCAAAACAGCTGACAAGATTAGTGTAATGCGATCATTAGGGGTTCCATATCCTGAAGGATATGAAGACCAGGCGGTAGATGATCTTAATGCTCAAGCACAAGAAGTTTATGAAGCGATTATCGAGCAAGATCCGGAAATTAAGAAAGCTCGTCCGGATATGGAGTTGATTGCACTAATTGCCTATCTGGAAAGATTAGGATCGGACATCAATAAACAAACTGATGAAACCGATACTGACCAAACAGAGAATACTGCGACAGAGAAAGAAGATACTGAAGTTTTAATGGAAGAACCACAAAATGACAGCACAACAACAGAAGTTTCAGACACACTTAATACTCAGGAATAATGCTTAGTTACATTAAAGGACATTTGACAAGTATAGAGGGAATTGAAGTTTTTCCCATGATATCTTTAATCATCTTTTTTCTCTTTTTTATCGGTTTAGGCATCTATGTCTTCAGAGCCGATAAAACTCGAATAAATGAAATCAAAAACATCCCTTTGGATGAGAACGAATAAAACGATCATTATGAAAACGCGAAATATTTCTTTTAAAATCGTGGCTTTACTGGCACTGCTTTTCATTGGATTTCCATCCCTTGCTCAGGATGTGGCAGAAGGAGCCGAAGCTGTAGAAACAGCCGTTGTATCCGAAGGAGAATCTCTACCCATCTATAAACGATTTGGTATGTCAGATACAGAATTGTTTAGCTGGCTATTAGGAATTACTCTTTTATTGGTAGTTCTCGTATTGGTCCTCGGAAATACAATCCGAACTGTTGCCAAACGTTACAGTGATGAAATTAACAAGGGGGCTAAAATTTTACTAATCGGACTATTAGTTGCCAGCCCTTCATTTGCTTCGGCAGCCGAAGCAGACGGAGCTGCCTACGACAAAGTAATCGTTATGGATTCTTTGACCTTCTGGCACTTCATCATCTTTGATATTCTATTGGTTCTTTTGGCTTTCCATTATATCCGAAAAATCCATGGATTATTGCCAGATTTTGCGAAACCGAAGTCTATCATTAACTGGAATAAACTTCGTAAAGAGGTAACGGATACAGTTCCGGTAGAAGAAGAAGCTTCTATCCTACTAGATCATGATTATGATGGTATTAAAGAGTTAGATAACAACCTACCACCTTGGTGGAAATACGGTTTCTATGTTACCATTGTTTGGGCTGTTGGATACATTTTCTACTACCAAATCTTAGAAATTGGAAACTTACAAGAAGCTGAATATTTGCAGGAAATGGAAGAAGGAGATAGAGCCGTTGCTGAATATAAAGCAGCTCATCCAGAACTCATCACTGCTGATAATGTTGAGTTATTAGAAGACCCATCTTCACTCGCAGAAGGTAAATCCACATTTGAAACCTATTGCGTCTCTTGTCACATGGAAAATGGAACTGGAGGTATTGGTCCTAACTTAACTGATAAATACTGGATTTACGACGGAAGCATTAAAGGGGTTTTTACAACAATCTCCGAAGGTGCTGACAACGGAATGGTAGCCTGGAAAGAATTTATTCCAGCCGACCAAATCCAAAAAGTGGCTTCTTACGTGCTATCACTCGAACCAGCACTTCCTCCTTTAGGAAAAGAGCCACAAGGAGATAATATATTTGAATAGATAAAAAAAAAAAAAAAAAAGAAAATGGGAGACACGGATCGATTTGAGGAGTTTAGAGATTCCATTTCTACTGTAGATGAGAAAGGGAAGAGGATTTGGGTATATCCAAAAAAGCAATTTGGAAAATACTTTAAAAAGAGAGAGATTGTAGCCTATTCATTATTGGCCTTACTCATTTCCGGCCCCTTCATCAAAATTGGTGGAGAGCCACTATTGATGCTAAACGTCGTTGACAGAAAGTTTGTCATTTTTGGGCAAATTTTCTGGCCTGAAGATATTTTCTTATTCGCCGTGGGAATGATTGCCGCTTTGATCGGCGTCATTCTTTTCACGGTGGTTTTTGGCCGACTGTTTTGTGGTTGGGTTTGTCCACAGACCATTTTTATGGAAATGATCTTCCGACGAATCGAATACCTCATTGATGGAGATTGGACACAGCAGAAAAAACTGGACAAAATGCCATGGAATGGGCATAAGATTTATAAGCGGTTGTTAAAGTGGTCCATTTTCTGGCTGGTATCTTTCTTTATCGCCAATATCTTCCTTGCCTATATCATTGGCTCAGACGAGCTATTTGACATCATTGTTGACAATCCGGCAAATCACGCTGGAGGATTCATTGCGATCTTCGCTTTTACCTCTGTTTTCTTTGCAGTTTTCACTTGGTTCAGAGAGCAGGTCTGTACAGCAGTTTGTCCCTATGGTCGTCTGCAAGGAGTGTTACTCGATCAAAATTCGATTGTTGTTGGATATGACTATAAACGTGGTGAGAATCGTGCTAAATTTAAAAAGAATGAAGATCGAAAAGAGGTAAGCAAAGGAGACTGTATTGATTGTAATCAATGCGTCAATGTTTGCCCTACCGGAATTGACATCCGAAATGGAACGCAAATGGAGTGCATCAACTGTACCTTATGTATGGATGCCTGTGACTTCATGATGGAAAAAGTAAATTTACCAAAAGGACTCATCCGTTATGATTCAGAAGAAGGGTTTAAAACAGGAAAAACCTGGAAACTGACCAATAAGGTAAAAGCATACATTGCTCTCATGATTGCCATTGTAGGTTTGTTAGCAACCTTAATCCTAACTCGCACCGAAATTGATGCGACCATTTTAAGAGTAAGAGGTACAACCTACCAAAAATTGGATGATGAAACCTATACGAACATCTTTGAAACAAACATCCTGAACAAAACAAATGAAGAACACGATGTAAACTTAAAAGTCACTTCAGGAAATGCCAAAGTGGAATTAGTTGGAGGATCACCAGTCAAGTTGGAAATGGGAGAAGAATTACATCGAGAGTTAATTGTTACTATGACACTGGATCAACTCGTCGGTCCAAAAACACCAGTCACCATTGGAATCTTCTCAGGAGAAAGATTAGTGGATGAAGTTGAAGTAAACTTTAATGGTCCTGGATTTTAAAAATTAAAAATTATGAATTGGGGAAGAAGTATCACTATCGCATTTGTTTTATTTGCCGGGTTCATCGTTTCAATGGTATATCGTGCCTTTAC
>JAKSBJ010000023.1 GCA_022361195.1 Flavobacteriales bacterium | reverse complement strand
CTCCACTCGTAGCATATTGGATCACATAATCTCCCGGAGTACATCCCGAAAGGTCAATTTCACCTGTTGTGGCATCGGCAAATGGAACTAATAGTGCAATTTCAGAAAATGTTCCACCAGGAGTGGTAACAGAGATTGGAAAGGATTTTCTCCAGTGATACAAATAGGACTTGGATAGGTAAATGATGGGTCGTCAGGAGTTAGGAGGGTAATCTCAAAAGAATCTACGCCTGGGCAAATAGGACCAGGAGGCATGTAGTAAATCCAATAAGTTCCGGGTCCAGACATCACTGGGTCCAAATCAATTTCTCCTGTGGAACCATCAATGTCAATGGAGAATGAACTTGCGCCAAAAAATCCACCAGCTACTCCACTAATGGTTGGGGTGATTTTACTACCATCCAAGCAATAAGTATCACTCGGATAACCAAAGGTTGGGTCCTGTACGGCCAATAAAGTTAAATCGAAGGTTGCAGTGTTGGGACAAGCGGGGCCAGGAGTTGTGTAGACAATAGTATACGGACCACCAAGTGTAGATGAGCTGATGTCGATTTCTCCGGTTAAAGGATTAACAAAGGTAATTTCAGCTGGACCTGAAAAAGTTCCGCCTGTTGTTCCGGTAATGGTTGGGATAGGGTTGTCATCGTTTTCACAATAGCTGGTTGCAGTATAGGTGAATGAAGGATCATCCGTTGGAAGGATTGTAACATCAAACGTAGCCGGTGTTCCACAAGCAGGAGTGTAAGTAATAGTATATGGTCCTCCTGGAGTACTGGCTGTTAAATTAATTTCGCCTGTGGTGGCACTAATAAAACTGACATCGGCTGGAGCCGTGAAGGTTCCGGGACTACTTCCATTAACTGTAGGTGTGGGATTGGTTTCGTTGGAACAAAAAGTGGCTGAGCTATAAGAGAATGTTCCGTCGCATTCATCCAGACGAGCAGTAAATAAGTCTGATGTCGCATCACCTGTTAAGGCTGGGAGAGGATCAAAATCACTATTATTTCTAAACTCACCACAAATAAAAGCCACGTTGGCTTGGTAAGTGGTAATTGAAAGTGCTCTGTCTTCATTCGTGTTTCCCGCCGTTTGTACCCAACCAAAGGTTCCGGTATTGGTGTATTTAGAAATAAAGATATCATCAGCACCAGTAGTTGTATTTATGTCACCACTAAAATCAGTAGTTCCGTCATATTCTCCACTCACAAATAATTCACCAAATTGGTTGGAGCTGATACCATGAGCAATGTCCGCTCCGTTCCCAACTTCTGAAAAAGCCCAATTAGTACTTCCGTTGGTTAAATTGTGTCCGGAGACAAAAATATCCTGGGCATTTTGACCGCCCACTGTTCCTAAAGTTGGAAAATTTGGATTAACATTAGTGGCTCCTGTACAATAAAAGCCATCAGTATCAAGCGTAATACCATTACCAAAATCATCTAAAGAGCTTCCAATGGTTTGATGCCAAACCAAATTACCACTACCTTCATCAATCGACAATAGGGTGATGTCATTGGTTCCAGATGAGCTATTGGCAATGGTAGAAGATGCTCCACTTCCTGCATCAAAATATCCGATGGTTGCCCCACTGAAATTACCAATTAAAAACACATTTGTTTCATTGGCTACCAGATCATTTCCAACATCATCACCATCTGATGCTCCATCAATTAGCCATTGAGAAATTCCCGTGAAACTTCGTTTGTTTACGAAAATTTCATCTCCTCCTAGATTTGAATTTGACCCAAATCCTCCAATAGCGGCTGAGGCAGTATATGATCCTGTAAAGTAGACTCCCGAACTATTGGTGGCAACAGCCGTTCCTTCATCATCCCCTGTTCCGCCGTTATCAAAAACCCAAAGCAACTGTCCAGCAGGATTGTAGGCAGCTTGAAAAATGTCTCGTCCTCCTGCAGAGGTTATACTTCCGGGAACTCCTGGCGAAATTCCTTCAAACTCGCCTAAGCCGGTAAAATATCCGGTAACGTAAATATTTCCGGATGGACCTACTGAAACCCCCGTGACGCAATCGTCATTGGAACTCCCCACTTTAAAGGCCCAAATGAGGGTTCCATTCAAATCATATTTTGCAATGAATCCATCTTTGTTTCCGTAGGTAGTTGTAAAGTTTAAGGGACCTGCACCGGCTCCAAAATCTCCCTCAAGATTTCCGTTCCATTCTCCAACAACATAAACAAAATCATTGGTGGCATCTACTGCCAAATCTCTTGCAATTTCGGAGTTTGCGGAATTAGCATCTGTGGCCCATTGCCAAATAGCTTGCCCTTTTCCAACGAGTGGAAGGAGCATAAATAGCAACAATATGATGGCCAGCCGCTTCATGTTTGAGGTGGTACTACGTAGTAGTACTACGTTAAATTAAGTAAACTGTTCTGATTTCCTCTATTAAATAAGACGTGAAATCTGGCCAATGTTTGAGCCCTAAGGGTAAAAAAAGCTGAAATTACTGGTTATTAACCGCTTTTGACTGTAAAATAAAGGTGTCTCCAAGAATTAGTTTATATTCTTCCCCAGCCTCTCGCATTTCCCAATCGTCCTCATCATAAAACCAGACAATTTTACAGCCATGATCTCCTTCTTTCGGAAGGAAAATGCGAAACAAATCTAATAAAACTCTTGAGGTAGAAGTATTGTAGTACTCCATGTCCAGGGTGAAGTTTACGTTGTTTTTTGGAAATTGAGCATAGGACTGAATCCATTCTTTAAGAGGAGTAAAAAAACTCACAGCATCTTCCAAAATACTAACGCCTTTGATCATTACTTCTCCATTTTCCGAATTGCAATAGACTTCAGGTGATTTTGTGGTGGATTCGAGATGTAAAGTTTTGGGTTTTTCCATAGGGTTATATTGTTTCGACTTCAACGAGATCGATCGGTATTTTCATAATTAAGCGATAATATTCACCTTGTTCTTTCATTTCGATATCATCTCTTTCATAGAACCATTTTACACGAACTTCTGATTTAATGCCGATCATTTCATCCAATAACATAATTAGACGAGTAATAACGACAGAACTACTACTGTTCATGTACTGTAATGCAATAGTCACCTGAGTTCGTTTGGCAGGGTGAAACGAATATTCGGTTAACCAACGATTAAAATGGTAATAAAACTCGCGGGTATTTTCAGGAATGGATAAACCACGTACATCAATAATACCCTCATCCTTATTCAGAATGATTGCTGGTGTATTGGCAGTCGCTGGAATTTCGACATTCTCAAAGCCATAGGAGTACCCATCTTCCATGCCACTAAGATAGCTGAAATTTAAATTCGTTCGTAGCTATTCCCCTAAAACTGTAGTTTAGAAGAGCATTAGAGCGAAAATTGGAGTAATACTCTATGTTCATTTGGACCATCATAATCTTTGAAATAGGATAGTCCTTGTTCATTGCCGGAATCTCCTTCTATCATGTTGAAACCAATTTGCTTATGGAAGTTTACAGAGCTAATGTTAGAAGGGGATGTAACGCATTCAACCTGTCGAGCTCCTTTGTTTTTTACGGTCTCAAAAAAAAGTAGAATAAAGTGTTCGTCCAATGTGTTTATTTCTGAAATTAGGATTTACTCCAATGAAATGTACGTAGGCTATTTGAGGATTGGATTGTGAAATAAATCCGATTAAAAAGCCTAAAACTTGTTCCTTGTCTTTTATGATAAAACTGCTTTCCTGAAAGTGCTTGAAGAACAATCGTGGAAGCATATCTGTCATTTGTCTACCTCCCCACCAGTCGTTGAGTTGGTCAATAACAAGATTGTAATCGGACGAAGTGATATTTTGTGTTTTCAACATCATTTTTAACGCGTTTTGAATTCAATAACGTAAGGTTTTAAGGCAATTGCTTCCGGAGTTGAAAATCCGTTTCCAACCACAAATTGGTAATGAGTTTTAGGTTTTAAATTCACTTCAAGTGTAAATGATGTTCCATCTTCTGAAAATCCAGGAGCATTTGGTACTTCCGGGAAAAATGTTTCACCGAGCGAACCGTAGTTAAAATTACTGAATCGTTTGTCCATAGGTTCAGAGAAGTGAACCGTGATATTTGTGGTGGTTGGATCCACATTTTTACTGCCATTTTCAAATGGCAGAATTTTCACCACTTTTGGTCGGAGTTGGTCAAACTGCTGTTCATAAAACTCCAAAGAAGTATCAAAATATCCGCTTTGATTAACAAACTGAAATAGAGCTGCATCGTTGAGGTAGTCTAGCTCAATCATTTCTTTAATAGCCAGTTGTTTGTCTTGAGCTTTGTTGTAAAAACTTTCGCAAATAGCATAACCAATGTAGTATCCCAAATCACGCATTCCAAATTGATTATCGGGACTATTCCATAGCCAATTAAAGGTGTAAGGACTAAAAATTTCCTGGGTAAAAGCTGATCTTAATTTTTCGGCATTTTCCTGTCCAAATTTGATTTGCGGATTAGGAGATTCCATGCCAAGTGCTTTCGTAGCTGTAAATTCAGCTACTCCCTCAATAATGCATCGTTGAATTAGGTTTTGACCAATGGTTGTTTTTTGTTGAGTGTGAACATATTCATGCACATTTAAAAAGACAACGTTTTTAACAGGTTCTGTTTTAAAGTATCCTTCCAGATAGTCAAAGGTCTCAGGAAATTCTTCATGGACGGTGTTTTTATCCGTCAACGCTATTTCAGAACCAATTAGCACTTTGTCCGAGAGGGTAGTTCCGCCTGTTCTGAGCGCACCAATGGTAAAATAAATTTGAGCGGGTTTGAGGCTTGGATATAGTTCTTTAAGTTTTTGAATTCCTTTTTCGATCTCGATACCAAATTGTTCACTTTTCAAAGTGTTAGATCGAATCGATTCCCAGAATTTTGGATAATTGTTGATTGCGTCTACAAAAGAATGATCGGTGTAAGAGCGAACTTCCATCAGAGCTTTAAGTCCTTCGCTTCCTTTATTAATATAAAGTTCATTGATGTATTGCAGCTGTTTTACGCTGTCTTTTGTGGAAACAACTTTATCATATGCTTCCCAAAAATGGTCAATGTCATCCGTTATAATTGTTTTTTGAGAGCGAACGTTAAATGATGTGAAAATGAATAAGAGTAATAGGGTAGAAAATGAATGTTTCATTTATAGAAGTGATAGGGGTTGAACTTAAAAGTATTTGTTTGTAGCTAAACAAATATAAGTGTCCTAATTCACTTTGGTTTCAGTTTTTGTTTGGAAGAAATTACAACGATCATTAATATTCTCGATAAGTTTCGTAAACAGCTTCGCTCCAGTTGCATACTCCCCCATGGTGCGAACAAGTACCTCTTCCGGTAGAATGAGAAATACTGCCATCACAACAGCGTGTTACATAATGGGAAACTCGCTTTTTTTCTGGATTCACTTTATCATGTAATTCGGAAGCGGTTGGATGGTTTAAAGAAATGGCCTCTTTGAGGTCATCAACAGCTTTTTGGGTACTGTCCATTTTTAAATAACACTCGGCCCGATGATAGTAAGAATGGGCCGACATGTATTGTCTTTGAATTAAGCTGGAATAGTCTTTGGTTGCGCTTGCAAAGTGCTTGAGCTGAAAATGCAGTTCTGCCCGCAATTGCTGGATACTGTCCCTGCTCCTTTTAGTACAAAAATGCAGGGCAGTGTCCAGTTGCAGGATTGCTTTTTCAAATTTTTGGGCTTGAAATAATGAGTCAAATGAATGATAATACAGCTTTAAACTGTCTTCCTTCTGTTTTTCCAGAATTTTTTGTTGCTCTTTCTGTTCATCGTATTGATCATAGGGTGCAGTATCAAATGTCAGGTCAGATTCTGGTTCGGAATTGGTACAAGATCCAAGAACAAGGAAAAAGAACAGAGCTGGGAATAGGGTGCGTTTTGAGCTCATAGCTTCATACTCTTGTTTGTCTTAAGGAACCAATTCAATTGTTTTACATTCATTCGCATTAAAGTTCAGTGTCCCTTCCCAAAAAGTCCAGTTATCCTGATCTTTGATTTGGTAGTTATAGGCTTGTGTTTTAACATGGCCAAGGTCTTTGGTAACAGTAACTAAACCGGTCGTTCCACACTCAGGTGCAGTACCATCCCAATAAACGTTAGCTGCAGATGAACCCACAATTTGGCCATCTACATAATAAGTTAGAGAAACGGCGTCGGCTATAATTAGTGCATCTGATGTCGCTTCTCCATACCAAAAAATAGCACTGCCTTCGTAGGTGCATGTTCCATCATCCTTTTTAGCGTCAACATTGTAGTTAACTGCGTCTATATCCGTACAACCTTGTTTTTGACAAGAACCAAATCCAAGAACGGATAAAACCATTGATATCAAGAAAACTTTCTGATTTCTGTTTGTCATGAGCTTCAATTTTTAGATTAGGGCGCAAATGTCACCACAGCGAATCAGCTGCTAAAAAAAAGCTGCTGAAAGCCAAAAATGACAATCCCAATTGCTAAAAATGAAGTCCGAATAGTCTATCTTTTAATAAACTCATCAATGATTTTACAATTTTCCTTGACTGCAAAATTTTCACGAATAATTTCGATGTCTTTGGCATTCATGCGAATTAGCCAGTCCTTCCAATAAGTATCGAGAATTGGTTCATGGAATCCTTTTGTACCTTTGATTCCATAAATCAATACTTCTGTTTCTGAAAGATCAATATTGGCTGGCGGAAAATTAAGTTTGTGTTTTTTTAGAATGTCTATTCGTTCATTCAAAGTACTTGTTTGTTTGAATTCAGCTTCTAATCCTGCTGTTTCGGTTTTTATTCCCCATTCATTATTTGTTATGTAACCATCCGTGATAATGATGAGTTTATTGGTATAACCTTCGAAAAAGGTGGACTTTTTAATATAGGAATTAAGGTCTTTTTCAAAAAAGCTAAAAAAGTCTGCATCGGTTGGATGTTCTTTCGCCATTGCGTATAGTTCGTCCACTTTTCCATAAAATTTGTAACGACGATAATTGTTGAGATATTCCCGATTTGTTTTTTCTTCTGTCAAGCTTAGATCTGTGATGAGTGCATCTGCAATCTCATCAAATCTTTTGTTGGCTTGATTTTGATCCGTCACGGTTAAACAAATTTGATCTTTGGAATGAGGCTTTTTGGCTGCAAAAGTTTCAAATGACTTCCAGATACTTTGAAGAATTTCTCTATCATTTTCTATCTGATCAGGGTATTTGATAATACGGTCTGATAAGTCTGGAACAATGATCAAATTGAGGTGAGAAGGAGCTTTGGGTAGCCAGCTTTGACATTCGGAAATAGCGGTGTCGGAAAGATCAAATGAAGTCAAACGATCCCGAATGGCTGTGAGGAAATCCTCGTCAGTTCCCAATTCAGTTTTATGGGAGTTCCATACAGCTTTTATCTCTGCTTTGGATTGGCAGTAATTGATTTCTTCAATGGCAGCATTTTTAATGGAGGGATTGGATACTACATAGATAAAACCAGCAATTAACAGTAGAATGGTAAAGATCAGAAATGACCTTCTCCTTTTGGATTTTCGTTTTACATTCATGGTTTTAAGGGTTAATGAATAGTTTCTGTTTTTCTTGTAGCCATTTCTGAGAAGTTGTTTTAATTTGATTTTGAATCAATTCCGCTTTAGGCTGTTTGGATAGGAAAGAATGATATCCTTTCAGAAACTCGCGAATGATTTCTTCCAAAACAGAAAGTTGTGCGAAAGCAGGGAGGTTTTGAGCTTCGATTTGAGTTAACAGATGTTCCTTTTGCTTTAATCGATGATTCATTTGAACCATTTGTCTTTCTGCATTATCCAGCTCAGCTTGCCATCTGGATAGCTCTTCATTGACTTTGTAAATGTCAGGAGATTCTTTGTTTTCATTTGTGTTTTTTCTACTCTTTGAATGGGGGGTACTTAGAACGTAATTGAGTAAAAATCCCCATATGATGTAAACAACAAAACCAAGTAAAAGCACCAGATAGAAGTTTATATCCGAATAAATCATTTCAAACGTCCAGGGCAAATCAATTAGTCCTTCCTGATAACTAAGATTATGAAGACCTTTGGCAATTTTATAACCAATGATGGAGTCAGCGATCAAGGTCAATAAGAGGATAAGGAAAATGGTTAGGAGACTTTTTATGTTTCTTTTTTCAGCTTTGTTCTTTTCGAGCGCAATGTGTAAAACGAATCCTGCTGCCAAAAAAATGATGGGGAAAAGTAGTACAAAAGCTAAAGCACTTCCCCCTCGGTTTTGTGCTATTGAGATAACGTCAGGATTAAAGAAACCATCATTCAAATGCTCAATTCCGTAAAGAGCTGAAGAGCCTGTTGATGAGTAGAATAGAAAAAGATATAAACTAAGTAAAATGGTGATTACAGTTCCTATGAAGTACGAAATGTAGGATGATTGTGTTGTTGATTCTTTTGGATTGACAGGACCAATTTTTTCTTGTTCGCATGATCTTAGCAATTTTTCATTCTGTTCAATTGAATCCTGGGTTTTGGTAATCCCCGACTCAATTTGTTCCTTGTTGTGTTTGACGTTTATAATTTGCTGTTTGAGTTCCTCCTGAAATTCTCTGGTCGCATCTGGACTTAATTGGTTATTTGGGAAGAATCGACCATAAATTCCATCCAAATAATTTTTTAATGCTTCCGGATTGCATTTGGATTCCATAGCTGCCTTAAAGCCATATTGGTGAAAATCTTCACTCATTAGCTTAACAGTAGTTTCTGCATCTTTCATGGGTTAGAGTTTAAAGATTAGAAGCTGTTAATGAACTTGTTGAGCCATTTTGCCATTTTAGAAGTATAGTTTCCTTTTTTACGACTTTCCCATTTGTAAATAACAAAGCGTAAGTCAACTTTAGAATAAGGCTCAGCGAGGAATAGTTTAATAATGTCTTTTAAACTCTCTTTATTCTCTTTATCCTCAAACAGGAGGTAGAAGAATATTTTAATTCGCAACCAAAAATCCAAGCCAATTTCAGGTTGAGTTGGTGGTAACTTAGGTGTGGTTGATTGGCCTTTAACTCTTTCTTGCTGAAGACGTGCCTTTAACTCGTTTTGTCGTTGAACATAGGCCTTGATTTGCTCATATTCGTCTTTTTCAAACAGGCGGGCTATTTCTAAAAAGGTTAAAGTAGCGAATCGTTTGGCTATTTTGGAATTGGAATTTAGCCAAACGAACAAGGCTTCTTCCAAAGGAGTTAAGGGCCGTTTTACCATTTTGCTCCAAGCAGGATATTCAGTGTTATGCACTATAATCCTAAATTCACCTCCACTGAGTATTTGTCGTTCTTTCATAAACTGTAGTGCCCAAAGTTGTACCATTTTCTTTCGTCCTTTTCGCCCCAGAGGCTTAATGGTTTGAGGAATTTTATCAAAGGCCAGATTGTAGTCTTGAGATTGAAGTCCAACAATAAAACTTAAAACGCTGTAAAGCACTGTTTTTCTCTTTTCAGACTCCAAAAGTTTTACGGCAATCTCATATAGTTCATCCAAAGAATAGCCTTGTTCTAAAACCTCAATTTCACTTAGCGTTCCTAAAATTGAGATAAGTGTGTTATCTCTATAAGTGGTTTTTTGTCGTTGATTGTCTTTTGAATGATCTTTGGTGCAAATGGATAACCAATGGTCAATGACCTCTTTTAATTGAAGAGGATAGTTTTGATAAGCCTGAGTTAGTCCTTTACTAATGGCATTGCCATACGCCTCTTCACGAATGAGATCATCAAAAATCTCGTTTCTCAATTGATAAGCATGATGAGTGATGAATTTGGGCAGTACGTCCGAAACACTTTTTTGAACGGCCCCATCGGCATCTTTTGAAAAACTGATGAGATGATTGATGATTTTTTCATTCAATTGATTTGGTTGGTCATAATCTGCTGCATAGGCCAAGGTCCTAACTGTAGTTGTTTTAATGGCGGAAATCGTTGTGTTGTCATTACCCGATTTATCCTCTAAAAATAGGTTCACTCTTTGTTCAATACTACTATCATTAAGCCATTTGTTAACGATGTCAAAAAGCAAATCATCCTGATCAAACATTCGGTATTGGGCCAAAGATTTTGCAGCAATTCCCTGAATAAATCGTTTGTTACTGGCTGCTAATTCCAAATAAATCCGCTCAATATTGCTTAGGGTATTTACGCCAATATCGCGTGTGGCTTCGATAAAAACTTGCCGTAGTAAAGCTCTCTTTTGAGTAGTTCCATGCAAATCCCAGTTGAGATCTTTCCGTTTATAAGAATGTTGCATGACTTCCGAAAAAATGAGGAGTGCTTTTTCAATATGCCGAGGATATTGTGTAATGGCTGTTTTCAAAAGATTAACTCGAGTCGTTGGATTTCGAGCTACAATCAAATCTCCTTCATCTGTGGTTTCAAAACGAAAAAAGGCTTGGAGAAAGTCGAGACTGCAATAATCCAATGCTTCCAGAGTTTGGCTACTCTGCCGCCAAAAGGAAGTGGAGATCATTTTATTGATCATCTCAAAGTACTGATTGCAGAACAGGCCGTTAAACAAAGCCGTTGTCAACGCAATAATTTTTTGGTCTGAATTCAGGTTATTAAACCATTTGGAGATAATTTCTTCTTGAGATTGATTGAGGTTGGAGATGATACGGTCCAATTTTCGATCTTGAAATAATTCAGATGTATTACGACACATGCTCAAAAAGATGATGAGTTTTTGAGGTGTGTTAATTGTTTCAACAATGTCCGAAAGGGTTTTGGTTTCACTGAAGAGCGTTTTTTCGTTTGTTTCAGATACGTCTGGTAAAAAAGAGATTTCCAGTGAAGCCGTGCGTTGAATAAACCAATGGGTTAAATCATCTTTTCTATAGAGGTTTTGTTCCGGAATTTCAAACCAAAAGTCGTGAATCATCCTTCCGGCTTTTGACCAGGTTTCAATGGACGATTCGGTATTGATAATGTAAAATGACTGTTTGTCTTCACACAGATTGATAAGATTGGAAAAATCGTATTGAATATGTCGTGGATGAAGGGCATTTAGTAGAATGATGGCTCTGTCATTTTGCTTTCGGAGGTCAGAGTTTAGAGGTTTATCTTCTTCATTTTGAATTAGTTCAAGTGTTTTGTAGTCTCGGTGGTTTTGTTGGAGCCTCTGTGCAATTTTTCGACCAAAACCAAACGAATCAAATTGACTATTTCCTTTGATGATCAGAATTCGTTTTTGGGTAATAAGATTAAAAACCTTATCTGTAAAAATCGGATCTGGGTACGTTTCTTCGTTTTCAAATTCGATTAGAGAAAAAGACGGTTTAGTCTCAACATGATAAATGTTTTGATTAAAGTCGCGCATGGCTATATTTTCCCCTTCAACATTTCGATTAATGTTAAGGGTGCCTTTATTTTCAATAGTTTCTGTAGCTTCCATGATTAATCTTCTTTTTTGTTGATGGTTTGATTTTGAATAAAATCACCTAAAGCGACATTCGTTCCTTTGATATCACCAGTTACCTGAACCGTTCCAGAATTATTAATGGTATTGACATTGGTACTTGGTCCTGAGACAGCCATTTTTTTGTCGGAGGATTTAGGAGAAATACTGAGCGTATCAATAACCACCAATGCTAGTAATAGACCTACAGATCCTGAGATGGTGCTTTGATAATTCGAAGCTTTAAAATTGAGATGAGTTTGTTCCAATGTTTCTCCTATTCGGATTGGAATAAGTTGCCCGGATTCTATGAGCTTTTGGAGCTGTCCTGATTCTCTTAAGGCTGCTAGTTTTTCATTATCATCATCGGTTATGGTCCAAATAACGAAAGGAATTTTTTTGCATTGTTCTGTGAGATGAACTAGCTTTTCTTCAACGGTTGAACTCTTTGAACTCTCATAAATAATAGGAAAGGAAAAATATTTTTCAGGAAAAATCAGCTCCCTTTCTATCAATGATTTGTGAGAGGTTGAAACCTCAATCAAAACCTTGTTTTCTTCAAAGCCTGATGAACTTATTTTTGTCGGGTCAATGAACTGTTCTATCAATCGACTGCTTTCATCAAATTCTTTCCAATTTTTAAATCCTGCATAGCACGATATCGCTTCGATATAGTCAGATTTACGACCAATTTTTTCATCCTTATCCAGTTTCTTTTTAGCATCGTTGAGGAGTTCGGATAGATACTTTTGTGTGAGATCAGGAAAGTCACGATGATGCAGTTTAGAGTTATTGGAGATAATGTCATCTGCCAACATTCCAAACCCAGTATAATCTAAAGTACTTTCATTCTTCCATGAGCAAATTTTAAGCAGTTGGAGAATTCTCTTTGGAGGGTATTGGGAAGCCATAATATTCTTTTCCAACCAAGAACATTATTTAGTAGCGAAGGATAAAAAAAAGAGGCTGAAGGGCTAAATTGACTTTCCCAATGGCTTAAAATGGGGTCTAAATAATTAAATGGGATCGAACTTATCGATAAAAGATTGACGAAATCCACTGCTTAAAGGGATCTCTTCATCGTATCCTTTCATAAATATCATATTTCCCTGATAATAGTTTACCAAACTACTATTAATGAAATAGGAGCGGTGAACCTGAATAAAATGGGGAGAATTAATCTTATTGATTACCTTATTCATGGGTGAAGAAGAAAGATATCTACGCTCAGAAGTATGTATTTCACAATTGTTGCGGGCTGCTTTTAGAAAGATGATATCCAAAACATCCAACTTTAGTTTTTTCCCTCCGTGTGAAACTACAATGAATGAAGATTCTTTGGATTCAGTGGTCTCAGAATTGATTTCCAACAAGCTATTTCTCAACTGTAAGGCACTTACGGGTTTTACAAGATTGGCCTGAGGATGGGTTTTTTTAGCTCTTTCAAAAGTTTCGATATGTTGGGTTTCACTCAAGTAAAAGAAGGGGATATTTTGCTGATGAAGCGTTTTACCTAGTTCAATACCGTCCTTATCTCCATTTAAAGCAATATCAACCAATGCTACATTTGGTTTTTCTTTATTTATCAGTTGCAAAGCACCATCCACTGTATCAGTGGTTGAAATATTGACATAGCCTAACTGTTTTAACTTACCACAGATATCTTCTGCAATGAAGGGTTCATTTTCAACGACAAGAATTTTCATTTGTTTGGGTTAATGTATCTTTACAGTACCCAAAATTAATGGAAAAATGAAAGTTAGTACGCTACTTACGATTTTCTCCTGTTTTCTGATCTTCAATGTTCGAGCTTCTGGAGACCTTGATTCTTTGATGGAAGAGGGGAAAAGTTACCTGATTGAGGAAGAATGGGATGAGGCGATTAATATCCTTAGTGATGCCTTGATACTGGCTGATAAATATCATGAACTTAAGAAAAAAGCCAAGATTCAGAATAATATAGGAGTTGCTCATTGGAAAAAAGGGAATTATAAGGAGGGGTTAGAGAGGTATGAAGAGGCACTGGAAACGTACATAGTTATTGGAAATGACAGCTTGACAGGGCAAGCTCAATATAATGTAGGAATTACCCTAAAGGCATTGGGAAACTATGAATTGGCTGTTGAGAGGTTTTCCCTTGCTTTTAGATTGTTTGAAAAAACTGGGCAAAATGAGCAAATGGCAAGAGTTTATGACGCTTTGGGTAATATTCATAAAGACTTAAGCAATTTTCCTAAAGCCATCTTCTATCATCGTTCAGCTCTAGCTATTTATAAACAGACAGAGGATTACAAAGGCCTTTCAAGGGCATATCATAATTTGGGGCAGGTATATAACGACAGTGGAGCAACAGATTTAGCTGCCAAATTCTTATTTAAAGCAAAAGGAATCAAGGAAAAATATGGATGGTCAACTGCTTCAAACGATTCACAAATAGGTGAATACTATTTGAGGAAAGGAGATTTAGATAGTGCTGAATATTTTTTCAAAACATCTTTAGAAACAAGACAGGAAGAAAGCAATCGATCCAAACTGGCAGTAGCTTATTGGCATTTAGGGGATTTATATCTGGCTAAAGGTAATCCTGAGTTGGCAGAGGAGTATTTGGATAAAGCTTATCAATTGGGAGATAGTTTAGAATTAAATGAAGTTTTAATTGGAGTTTTAACTTCTCAACTTAGAATAGAAAGGCAAAAAACACCAAACTCGGAATTAATCCAGAAAATTGATCGTTTAATGTACCTCCGAAATGAAATTTTAGGTGAAAAAAGCAGAAAAGATCTGGCTAGTTTGGAGATTGAATACGAAGTCCAGAAAAAAGATCAGGAAATTGAGTTGAAGGATAATCGAATAGCTCTTCAAAAAGCAGAAAATGAGAAACTCAATGAACGAAATAAGCTTCATCTGGTTGTTTTGTCTTTTGCTGTGATATTTATAATAGGAGTAATAG
>JAKSBJ010000024.1 GCA_022361195.1 Flavobacteriales bacterium | reverse complement strand
TTCAAGTTCTCCACCGCCATGAAGGCCGATAACAGCCCGTGGACCATCAAGAAACTGGACAAGTTCCTGCGCAACCCGCGCAAGGTGGTGCCCGGCACGATCATGCAATTCAAGGGCGTGAAAAGAAAAAGGCCGCGTCAGGACCTTATTGCGTATCTGGCGTCACGCAAAGACTGACGCGGCAAGGGACGGAAGCCGGGAATGGTGTGGGGTTATTGCCCGGCCCCGCCTGAAAGGATACGTAGAGCGAAAACGGCGACACAGTCGCCGTGCGGATGGGCGGGATGTGATAACAAAGCGATGGCCTGATTGGTCGAAACCGCCATGTTCATTTTCATCTCCCGCTTGTCCTCGTCTGATACCGATTTGGGTATTCAGCGCCCGCATCCCAAGCGATAAGGGGCGGATTTGGTCATCCGTCACACTTCAACCTGAATTCATGACGCAGACAAAAAAACGGGGCGGAGTGTGATCCCCGCCCCTTCCGGTTTGACCCGTGCTGAATATTCAGCCGGTCAATTGTCCCTGACCACCATCACCGAACATTTGCCGTGGCGCACCACGCGTGCCGCATTGGGGCCCAGCAGGTAACCCCGCATTTCCGGCCGGTGCGACGACATGATGATCAGGTCGGCATTCACCTTCTCCGCCATCAGCAGGATCGCTTCATACACTGCACCATCGGTCACGATGTGCTGCACTTTCCGATCCGCAGGCACGTTTTCGGCGACGAATTCGTGCAATTTGCGGTTCATCTCATCCATCGCCGATTCCTCGAAATTATCGGGGAAAAAGTGCGACAGCATCGGCAGCTGGAAGTCAGGCGCGACGGTCATGATATGCATGCGCGCATCGAACGCGTCAGCCATTTTCAACGCGGTTGGCAGAGCCTTCTTCCAGGATGACGGATCGTTCAGATCCACCGGCAACAGAATATCCTTGTACATATTCCTCTCCTTCCTCAGGCCATGGCCATTTCAGCGCTGCGGCGGCGACGCTGGATCAGAACGATCAGCGCCAGAACCAGCAATGCCGGAATGTAGAAGATTTCCGCCGCCATGCGATCATTGGGAACCTTCACCTGCA
>JAKSBJ010000025.1 GCA_022361195.1 Flavobacteriales bacterium | reverse complement strand
GTAAAGGCCTATCGAACTGCGGTGGGAAAAGCCAAAAAAGGAGGATTCAGATTCTCTCGTCCTGATGATTTGGCGGCAGATGTGATAAAGAAAATCATGAACGAGGTTCCTGAATTGGATTCGGACTTAATTGATGATGTTATTGTTGGAAATGCTATGCCAGAGGCGGAACAGGGACTAAATGTTGGTCGGTTCATCTCTTTAATGGGATTGGATACTGAGAAAGTTCCTGGGATGACAGTGAATCGTTATTGTTCATCAGGATTAGAAACAATGGCTATTGCAACGGCTAAAATTCAATCAGGAATGGCAGATGTTATAATTGCTGGAGGGACAGAGTCCATGTCGGCAATTGAGATGGGGGGATGGAGAGTTGTTCCGAATGCAAAGGTTTCAAAGAAACATGCTGATTGGTATTGGGGAATGGGAAATACAGCAGAGGCAGTAGCTGAGCAATTTAAGGTTTCGCGTGAAGATCAGGATGAATTTGCCTATAACTCCCACATGAAAGCTTTATCCGCTCAGGCAGAAGGAAAGTTTGATGATGATATTGTTCCTGTGAATGTAGAAGAGATTTTTCTGGATTCAAGCGGAAAACGGGCGGAAAAAACAAATGTTATTGCTCATGATGAAGGTCCACGAAAAGGAACTACAAAGGAAGCTCTGGCTAAATTGAAGCCTGTTTTCATGAACGGTGGAACGGTAACAGCTGGTAATGCTTCTCAAATGTCTGATGGAGCAGCTTTTTGTTTGATCATGTCTGAGGAAATGGTAAAGAAATTGAATTTAGAACCTATTGCCAGATTAGTTTCTTACAAAGTTGTGGGAGTAGAACCACGAATTATGGGAATTGGTCCTGTAGATGCTATTCCTCAAGCCGTGAAAATGGCAGGATTAAGTTTGGGAGACATTGATTTGGTTGAGTTAAATGAAGCATTTGCTTCACAGTCTTTGGCGGTAATTCGCGAAACAGGATTAAATCCTGATATCGTCAATGTTAATGGTGGTGCTATTGCATTGGGGCACCCACTAGGATGTACAGGAGCTAAACTTTCCGTTCAAATCATGAATGAATTAAAACGCCGAAATGGTAAATACGGACTCGTAACCATGTGTGTGGGAACCGGACAGGGAGCTGCTGGGGTAATAGAAATGATGTAATAAGATAGTAACACGATAATAGTATAGAAAATGGCTGAAGAAAACGATAAAAAACAAGCAATAAAAGGAGGGGAATTCATCATAAGAGAAACGAATTGTGAAGATATATTTACTCCTGAAGATTATAATGAGGAGCAAAAGATGATTGCTCAAATGTGCCTGGATTTTATTCGACAGAATGTTGAGCCAAATCTGGATCGACTTGACGAGATGGAAGAAGGGCTGATGGAGTCTTTAATTGAAAAGGCAGGAGAGTTAGGAATGGTAGGGATGTCTGTTCCAGAGGAATATGGAGGAATGGGAGTTGATTTTCCAACCTCTATTTTAGCAACAGAATATACCGGAAGAGGACATTCTTTTTCAGTAGCTTATGGTGCTCATACAGGAATTGGAACGCTACCTATTCTATACTATGGAACCAATGAACAGAAACAAAAGTACATTCCAAAATTAGCCACAGGGGAATGGAAGGCGGCATACTGTTTAACAGAGCCTGGTTCAGGCTCTGACGCCAATTCGGGACGTACTACCGCTAAGTTGAGTGAAGATGGAAAAGAATACATTATCAACGGTCAAAAGATGTGGATTACCAATGGAGGTTTTGCCAATGTATTTACTGTTTTTGCAAAGATTGATGATGACGAAAATTTGACTGGCTTTATTGTTGAAGCGGATGCAGAGGGTGTTTCTCTCAATCCAGAGGAGAAGAAAATGGGAATCAAAGGTTCTTCTACCCGTCAGGTGTTTTTTAATAATGTCCGAATTCCAGCTGAAAATTTATTAGGAGAAAGAAATAAGGGGTTTAAAATTGCTTTGAATATTCTTAACATCGGACGAATTAAGTTGGCAGCAGGGGTAATAGGAGGAGCTAAAGAGGTAATTAACCATTCGATAAGATATGCCAATGAAAGAGAACAGTTCGGACGCCCTATTTCAAAATATGGAGCTATCCGCCATAAAATAGCTGAGCAAGCCATACGAACATTTGCATGCGAATCGGCTGTGTACAGAGCATCTTTTGATATTGATGCAGCTATTGCTTCATTAGAAGCAGGAGGAATGGATAAACAGGCAGCTACCTTAAAAGGTATTGAGGAATTTGCTCCAGAGTGTGCAATGTTGAAAGTGGTAGGATCTGAGGTATTAGATTATTGTGTCGATGAAGGGGTTCAAATTTTTGGCGGAATGGGGTTTTCGGCTGAATCTCCGGTAGAGCGAGCTTATCGTGATGCACGTATCAATCGAATTTTTGAAGGAACCAATGAAATTAACCGTTTGTTGACGGTAGATATGATTCTCAAAAAAGCCATGAAAGGTCAGTTGGACTTAATGGGGCCGGCTATGAAAGTAGCAGAAGAATTAATGAGTATTCCGGACTTTGAAGATCCATCAGCAGAATTATTTGCAGAAGAGAAAAAGGTTCTCAAAAACTTTAAAAAGGCCCTGATGATGGTCGCTGGAACTGCAGCTCAAAAGCTGATGATGGAATTGGCGAAGCAGCAGGAAATTTTAATGAACTGTGCTAATATGCTCAATGATATTTATGTGGCAGAGTCAGTTTTATTGAGAGTTGAGAAAATGGTTAAGAGTAGAGGAGAAGAAGCTTGTGAAGAATATATTGCGATTGTAAAAACATACATTTTCGACGCTGCTGACAGAATTAACAAAGCGGGTAAAGATGCGCTAATGGCTTTTGTTGAAGGTGATGATTTAAGAATGATGATGATGGGATTGAAGCGTTTTACAAAGGTTCAACCTTATAATACTAAAAATGCAAGACAATTAATTGCAACAAAATTGATTGACAAAGGAGATTATTGTTTGTCTGATGCAATCAACGGATAATTAATTCTTTATTTCAGGTATAAAAGCCTAATGAGTTAGGTTTTTATACCCTTGATACATCACCTCTAACTATCTACATTTGAAATAGCAAATAACAATCTTAGTTAGATTTAATCTTCTTTGATAGCATGTTTGATCTGTCTGATACCGTGCCGGTATCTCATAAGTTTTTTCAGGCAGGCAAATGAACTTTAAAGAAAGATCTGAATTTCTGGTGTTTTTGTTAAAATCGTTTTTTAGAAAGAAAAAAGAAAGGCGGTCCTTAATTGGGCCGCCTTTCTTTTTATAGTCTTTTCAGAAGAAGTTCTATTCAACTCCTCCCATTAATTTCTTAAGTAATGGATGTAACACCATTATTATTATACCTGCAGCTGCAGGAACAATGGTGAATATCAAAAAGAAAACAGACATAGAGTATTCTTTTGTGATTGGCTCAATCATTCCACCCAAAGAGGCAGCTAGCTTGTTTCCAATAGCAATGGCCAGATACCACATTCCAAACATGAAGGCAATCATCCTTGCCGGAACCAACTTACTTCCATAAGAAAGTCCCATTGGTGATAAACAAAGTTCTCCAAGTGTATGGAATAGGTAAGCCAGAATCAACCAGACCATACTCACTCGTATACTGTCCGGAGCTGCTCCTTTTGGAATTTCCATTGAACCGTAAGCCAACAATCCAAATCCAATTGCCATTATGACCAAACCAAGCCCATATTTAAAGGCGGCCGGCACATTATATTTACTTTCCCACCATTTAGAAAAGAAAGAAGCAAAGGCAATGATGAAGAAGGAGTTCAGGATAGAAAACCAAGAAACCGGAATTTCAGACTGTGTTCCAATACCAATGACTTTGGCTTGGAAGATTCTTGATTCTCT
>JAKSBJ010000027.1 GCA_022361195.1 Flavobacteriales bacterium | reverse complement strand
CCGTCGCCGCCGCAAATCAGCTGACGCGTCGGAAACTGCTTCTGAAAAAGGTGTCTCATGAGGCCAAAACGCCAACGGCTTGTACTGGTTATGCTGGGTGTCCTGCTGATTGGCGGGGCGGTGATCGCGGGATTGTTTGCGGTCCAGCAGGAACTGAACGTCTTCCGCAGCCCGACCGAGATTGTCGAGCAGGGCTTTGAAACCGGCAAGCGGTTCCGCATCGGGGGACTGGTCGAAGAAGGCACCGTGCGCGAAGAAGGTCTGCTGACCGAATTCCGCGTCACGGACATGACCAATTCCGTGGCTGTCACCTATACCGGTATCAAGCCCAACATGTTCCGCGAAGGTCAGGGGGTTGTTGCCCAGGGGCGATTGAATGCCACGGGCGTGTTTGTGGCCGAAGAAGTGCTGGCCAAGCATGACGAAAACTACATGCCGCCGGAAGTGGTTGAGGCCCTGAAAAAATCCGGTCAGTGGCAGCATGCCGAAGAAAGCGGGGATACCAGCAAATGATTGCAGAAATCGGCCAATATGCGCTGCTGCTGGCCATGGTGGTGGCGCTGGTTCAGGCGATCGTACCGCAGGTCGGGGCGATCAAGCGCAATATGGGGCTGATGGCGCTGGCGGAGCCCGCAGCCTGGTCCCAGTTCGGACTGGTGGCGTTGTCATTCATCTGCCTCAGCATACTGTTCGTCCAGTCGGATTTTTCCGTGATGACAGTGTTCCAGAACAGTCATTCGCTGAAGCCGATGATCTACAAAATCTCCGGTGTCTGGGGCAATCATGAAGGCTCGCTGCTGCTCTGGATCCTGATCCTGACGCTGTTTGGTGCCGCCGTTGCCGGGTTCGGCCGCAATCTGCCGCCGACCCTCAGGGCCCGGGTCCTGTCGGTGCAGGCCATGATCGGCGTTGGCTTTCTGGCTTTCATCATCTTTACCTCCAACCCGTTTGAGCGGGTCTTTCCGACCCCCATCGATGGCCGTGGTCTGAACCCGCTTCTGCAGGATCCGGCCCTCGCCATCCATCCGCCGTTTCTCTATCTG
>JAKSBJ010000028.1 GCA_022361195.1 Flavobacteriales bacterium | reverse complement strand
TTGGTAAAACAATACGATTTAAGTCCGGCCGAACGATTGTTGCTTATTTGCAGTATTGTTACTCATTTAGCACCAGAAGAGTTAACACATCGTTTAAGGGATGACAAAACCCATATGAAGGTTCGTTATCCCGAATTTGGGGGATACATTGATTTGTTATTTTCTCACTTTGTACCCACCTTGCAAACCGTTCTTTTTTTACTGGCTGGAAATGATAAAACCAATGCTGTGTTTTATAAAATGGCCATTTCAAATACCGGAAAACTGGTTCGAGAAGGAATTGTACGCTTAGTTTCGGCTAAGGAGAATCAAAATAATGATCAAGAACTTAATTATCGTCCTGAATTAACACAGGAGTATTTGTTGTATTTACAATCGGGTTATCGACCTCGTCCGGATTTTGGACGATCTTTTCCTGCGACCTGGATTACGACAGGACTCAATTGGGATCATTTAGTGTTAGATGATAGAACTAGTCAGGATATTCAAGAAGTCATGCGCTGGGTAGAACACGGGAAAACATTAACTGAAAGCAGTTCCATGTTCAATGTATCCTATCCCTGCTTGTTTTACGGTCCTCCCGGAACGGGAAAGTCCTTGACTGCAAAGTTGATTGGGAAGAAATATGGAAAGGATGTCTTTCGGGTTGATTTATCTATGATTGTTTCCAAATATGTTGGGGAGACTGAGAAAAATTTAGCGCACTTATTTGATCGAGCACATGGTAGAGATTGGATTTTGTTTTTTGATGAAGCTGACTCACTTTTCAGCAAGCGGACTTCGGTTGGAAGTGCTCAGGACAAATGGGCTAATTTGGAAGTAAGTTATTTGTTGCAGCGAATGGAGGAGCATAAAGGCTTGACTATTCTGGCGACCAACTTAAAGGACAATATCGATGCCGCTATGACGCGTCGTTTCCAGTCGATCATTTATTTCCCATCTCCTAAAGAAGAAGAGCGTAAAAAATTATGGAATAATCTCTTACCCGAATCATTTACCTATGATAAATCCATCCAAATGGATAAACTAGCATCCTTTAAGCTATCTGGAGCTAATATCGCCAATATCATCAAAGATTCTTGCCTTTGTGCATTGTATAATGGGACACATGAAATTCAATCAGATTGGCTAAGAAGGAGTATTAAAAAGGAGTTCATTAAGGAAAAGCGGACTCCGTAATGGCTTGGGAGAGAACTTATCATAACCAGGAAAATCGTGAGAATCAGCAAATGGAATTGTTGATTCAACGGAAGCGTAGGCTGATCCAAATGGAGCAAGATGGCTTGTTGGATGATGAAAACACCAATCTAAAGCCTTTAAGGAATCTTGATAACCAGCTTGAAAAAGCAAATAAAAGACTTGTTAAAGATTTTATAAAAGAAGGTGAGGGTACGCTGAAGCGGCTAAAGAAAAAAGGTGCTGATAAAGAGACTTTAGAACCGTTAAAAGAACTAATAGAACTTTACAAACTGACCTTTAAAGATAAATTGGGAGAATTCAATTGGGGGACATCTGCTGACGTGGTTGACCAATTTAGAGAAATGGTTATTACTGATGCAGTTGAAGAGACTTTTTATGATGCCCTCTTTGATTTGAAAGAGTCTTATCCGGAAGAGTCCAGATGGTTAGATCATTTAACATACTTTGATAAGGAAATTGAGCCCATTCAAATTAAGCCAATAGTCACAATTCCAACCAATATTCCGTCTGCAGCCGATTTGGAAATCATTCCTTTTGAAGAAACAGAATTGTATGGTAGGGATGTGAAATGGAATGAACCCCTAAATCCCATTCAAGAACAAATTTATAATTGGGAAGAATCTTTACAGGAGGTCGCCTTAGCTCATGAAGAAAAAAAAGGTATTAGTAAATCCAATCTTGAAAAATGGACTCGAAAAATTATTAGTGAAGGTTGGTATTTAGGAAAAGAAGTTCCACTAATAACTGAGGTCTCAACTTTTGTTGGGGTTGGAGAATATTATGGAAGGGATGTAGAGGTATTATACGTTATTGCTTATGACAAGACAGATGCACGTAATTATATCAAAGAAATAGAGTACGATGGTTTTTGGCAACGTGTAGGCCCTCTGAGTGGAAAACCAATGGGGGAAATGCATCAAAAAGATTCTCTCAATAAGTATAATCAGCTGAATTATACTTATTCAGATGAATTGTTACAAGAGTTGTATAGTGTTTCACAAAATGAGCAGTTGATGTTGGCTGTGAAGGATGAAGGGGCGATTGGTGATGCTTTCACCGAATTGGTGAAGGATGTTCAGGATAAGTTGTTTGATGTGCAGCCACTTCATTATGGAATGTACACGGAGGAGACACGAGCAGAAGTGAAAAAATATATCGAACGACAACGGAAGATTGAAGATGTCGATTCTGATATGTCCATTGATATTAATTCACTGTATAACCTATCTCTCTTTTATTCTGAAGATTATTTCACTTCCTCCCAAATTACAACAATAAGATTTCTTTACGACACGAAGACCTTATTTGAAGAGTATACCTGGTATAAGGAATTCATTGAGAAGAATCCTAAAAGTCACAAAGCCCTTTTGGATAAGGTCATTTATAAAGTCATAAAATTCAAGAATTGGTTCCCTGATTGGAATGAGGCCGATTGGCATAAGATTACGGATTTGCAAACTATTCCAGGCAAGAACGGGAAACGGGATATATCAATGAATGCTATTGATGACCCTAAAAGGTTTCCAAAGGGACAGGAAAAAGAATATGAAATTTGGAATTATTTGTTTAATGACAGCATGTCTTATCATGGAAAGCATATTCTTAAATTTTTACTTGCTTTAGAGAATACCAAAACATATGGAGGTCTGGTTGATGGTAAGATTGATTCATACGCCAAATTTGAAAAAGCATTAAACGAATATAAGCGCCATTTAGATGATGGAGGTAGTTTAAAAACTCATATTAAATCAACGGACGATGGGTATGCTGATAGCATATCTTTCAAAGGAACTTACGAGCATTACTTATGGAAAAGAAGCCATGAGATGATGGATGCTGGTAAAGACAATTTAAAAGACGAGTTTAGCCGGTACGGATCTGTCATTCCCAATAATACATTTGTTGGAGATGATATGCATCAGTTGTCGGAAGCATTACAACCAATTAGTAAATTGTTCAAAGAGGCAGATACTTTAAGAAAGAGGGCCAATAGCGGAATGAAGAGAGGGAGTGGAAAATACTCCTATAGTTATTATACAAGTACCGGGAAAGAGCAAATTAGTGATGCTACTAGCCTTGAAAAAAAAGCAGTTACACAGTTCAATAAATTAATTCCAACGTATCCCATCTTAGGATCAATTGAATTTGAAGTAGAAAAGCCTGAGAAACTTTATGTATCTGCATCCAATGTTAATTCAAACGGTTGGAATTCTTCTAGGAGTAAAGAAGTTAAGAACATTGTTGAATTGGTTTATGCAACTCAAGATGACAAAGAGAAAGCTGTTTCAATTCTTTATAAAATTTATAAGGATAGACTTGCTGATATTGAGAAGTTGGAAGAAATGTTAAGCGAAAAACCTGAAAGGGTTTGGCAGTTGCATAATGCTATTGAAGCAACAAAGGCGGAACTTGGATTCGATCCGGATTCTGCTTATTCTGCAATGATTGATAAGTGGAAGGAAGAGTATGAAGAAGATAAAGGCTTTTGGGCTGTTGTAGCACAAATAGGTCTAGGTCTTCTTACCATCATATTCCCTGTTATCGCTCCTATAACGGTACCAATAATTGTTACCATATCGGCCGTAGAATTCTCAAAACATCTTGATCAGTATAACTTTGAAGATGCTGCATCCGGAGGGTCATACGATCCCGATGATGCCTTAGGAGGACCACCTCCAAGTGTTGTCTGGCTGGTAATAGATGCTTTTGGAATAATACTGGATGTAATTGATGTAGGAATTTTAGCCAGGACAATAGCAAGGAGCGCAAGGGAAGCTAAATTATTGAAGAATGGTCTTTTATCAGTAGATGATGAATCCGTAAAACTATTTAAGCAAAATTTAAAGAAGAATCTTAATAAATCCAATCTTAAAAATCCTGAGAATAAGGATGAGCTGATTGATCAAATTGCAAACCAACAAAAGCTTAAAAGACTTCAAAAACAAGAGGAGGCCAGAGAACTTCTCTTAAAGAATAAAAAACGTTCTTCTTTGGGTAAAATTCCTAAACATGTTATCAAGTTCTTTAATTTACCTGATTTGGGGAGAGTGATGGAAGCGGGTGCTCACCGACTCAAAGAAATTAAATATGGTATTAGTGACCTTTTCACCTATGCAGTGACCAAATACGCCCCTTCTTATAATCAGGCAAAATGGTTCAAACTTCAAAAGCTATTGATGATCGCTGGAGAGTCGGATGAACTTGCACAGATTGTTGGAAAAGTGGCTAAAACTATTTCAAGCAAATCAGGTGGTTCTTTCACTTTTGCTCATTTTCTAGACTATGCTTTAGGAGGAACTTCAGTGAATTATCAAAAATTCTTTAGAAATATTGAATTCCAAAAGGTAACTCAAAAGCAGTTAGATGAAGCCGTAGAATTAGCATCTAAGAGTACAACACCAGAAAAAGCAGCTCAGGTTTTCCATGACGAGGTGGTTAGAGTTGGGAATGAAAATGTAACAAAGGTCAGAAATGAAATGGATTCTGTTACCACTCGTGATGCAGGAGATAAACAAAAGATGATTGATGAGCAGGTTGGGGGGAGTTTGGATGGTGCAGGAGGAAGTTTTACGAAACTTTCATCAAAATCTTCTCTACGATCAACATTATTTAGTCGATTGTACAAGGCTTTAAAGGGTGCACCGAGTATTAAGTTTAATTATGGGACAAAGGCTTTACAAAGCCCAAGACAGTTTTTAAATGAAGTAGGTGATGAAATGTATGATATTGTTTTCAAGAATGGAGGTTATGCAAAATTTGATAAGGCTACTGGAAGAATGTTGTATTCGGATGGGAAAAATCAATATTTCATTCGTTATACTTCTGGAAATGATGTTTCAAATGTCGAACAATTAATTAAGACTAGAGTTACACAATTACGTAACAGTTTAGGGTTAAATGGTCCTCAAACAATCAAGCTAACACAGGGGTTAGATACAGTTACAACTAATCCTAATAAAGTAACAACATTTATAGGGAAAACCAAGGAGACGCAACTTTTAAAAGACCAGTTTGGAGATTTTAGAAACATTGAATTAGGAGAAACTCCTGGAGCCGTGAATCTCTTAAACATGCCAGATACTTATTGGAACCCAAGCACATGGTTTGAAGACTATAACCAATCATGGATGCAAAGAGCTATTGATAGAGGTGATGATATTTACATTGCTAGTGAAATAAATTATAGTTCACTAATGAATATAAGCAAGGATGGAACGGAATATGGATCTTATTTCGCTTTGGAATTGAATGAACTGGTAAGTGCAGGGGTAAAACCTGTAAATGTTGCTCAGAGTGAATGGGATCAACTGATACCGTCAATTATAGATGCTGCATCAAAAAAGTTATAGAAAAAATGATGGGTAATTTTTGGACATAAATCCAATCATGATACGTAAACTATCTTCTATCGATTCGACACTAAAATCGAAATTCCCAGATGATCTACTGTCTTTATATAAACCTTTGAGAATTTTAGCTCTCTCATCATTATTTGGGTATTTTTCAAATAAGTAATATTTGAAGTCTTTTCCATGTCCAGGCTCTGTGCCAATATCTGAAATGACTATATCTTCCGTGTCTGGAACATAAAATGTTAAATGGATGGAATGATTGGAACTGTTCAGAGTTAATCTATTTTCATCTTGATAAGATTCAACTAAATTGTGTTTTGATTTTATTTCTTCTGCTATAATTTTTCTTGCTTTAAGATAATTTTCTCTGAAATCAGTCATATATGAATTAAGCCTTGGATTTGAAAATATTTGTTCTCTTACGAATTTAAAAAAAAACTAATTTATTTTTCTAGTTACTCCATAAACTCTTTAATTGAAAGAATTTGAATCATTTGATTTGCTCAATTGATTAATTGGTCAGGCTCAATAATAAATTTGTCAAGTGTAGGGATGTTAGGGTGTATTAGCGAAAGTACATCACTTTTAATATTGTATTGAATGGACGTTGATTTGTCATGAGCTCTTGCTATGTATGCTGAATAACCATTTTTCCTATCATTAAACCCTTCAATTTCATTCATTATGTAATTTTCAATTTTTTGTCTGTTATTGGAGTTGCGGACCTTTTGAAAAGCATCAAGACGATTAATATCATTTTTTAGACATTCAATATTTGCCGAGTTTAAATAATCTACAATCAATTCATACTTATCTTCTTTTTGAATAAGATAAAAGTGTCCTTGATCAGTCCAAGAAATCCCTTTTGCAATATCAAAAATTGAGAATCCCATATTTGCTATTTTAGTATCAATCTAGCTTTTTTAAGCTAAAAGGTTGCCTTTTGTTTATTTAAGTAAATTTAAAGGATGAAGTTGTGGAGAGGATAAGCAAAGCAAAAAACAAAAAACATTTTTACGTTTTCAAAACGTCAAATTATTTGACGGTAAAACAATGAACAAGAAGTACGAATTGGATAATGGAGAAACTATGTAGTAATAGTTGGGGTTTTACTCTTTATAAAGTTGATGGTGAAAAGATTATTTCTGTGGTATTCCACAATAGTTTTGTGGATACATCAAAAAGTTTTAAATTAAATAATGAAGAGGAAGAGTTTGATTTTGAAAGGTTGAAAGAGCTTTCGGAACATATTAGAAACAATTATGATTTATATAAGGACCGGGAAGTTATACCTAGTCTTTAATTTCGATTCAAGCTTTTGATGTAGATTATTTATTGAATGAGTAAGTACAGGAGTAAAACCGGTAAACATTTCACATTGTCAAGTGGAGCCTCAGAAATTAAAGCTGAAAATGTTCAAAAAGATGCTTTGGTTAATTTTCATGGTAAAGGCTTTGTTATAACTGAAGAAAATGGAAATTACTATTTAGAATATCAATTAGCTCGTCATGGTGGAGGAAGTCGTAAGTTTGAAATTAATAAAGCGGTGTATGATGATGCGAAAACGGGAGAACATACTATTTCAGAATTATTAAAGAAACCTAACCTCTATAAATTTGATATACCTGAAAATGATGTTATCTGAAGATGCATTATGAAAACTGGATACCAATTATTTCAAGAGCGTAATTCTGGATTAAAAGAAGCGATTCAGGATGTGGAAAAAACATTAGGCTTTTCATTTCCTCCAATTTATATCCGTTTTTTGGAAAAGTATGAAGTTGGGATGGATAAAATGAAGCTTGATACTGTGGTAAGAGAAGATGGAATTACAGATATCGTCGGACCAGTATATTATGATGGAGAACTGTCTCGAAATTTGATCATTCAGGACTTTTATGATTTAGAAGAAGTTCAACAAAATTGGACAAATATTGACCAGTATGAGGAAACTGGTGATGCTAAGTTACTTGGAATTGCTTCATTAGGTAGTGATCCAAATGGTGGATTATATGTTGGAATAGGAGACCATAACCAGGATGAAATTTGGAGAGTGAATTGGGAAACCGATCCCATTTTTGAAAAAGTAAGCAGTTCTATAGAAGATTTTGTTCAAAATTTGGTTCAGATAGAACAGTAAAGGCAGGGAAGAAATAGTTTATTTGGTTTCCAATGCAAATTCTTTTCTTGCTTCAGAAGGATTTACATCCATAAGTCTCATTTATCTGTTAGCTAATTTTTTATGAAAATCATCCATTAAATAAATCAACTTTAACCCCAATTCTTTGTCTTTAGGAGGAGCTTCCATTAACATTCTTATGTTTGCTTTAATTTCTAGTTTAAGCTGAGATAAGTTTTCATTATGATTTAGTAAGCTAAGAGCAGTCATGTAGCTCTCTTTAAGACGTTGGTAAACAGTTAAATCGTCTTCAGTTATGATAACGTCCAGTATTGATATGATTTGTTTTACGTTTTCTTTCAAATCGTCCATAACTCAAATATAAGTCCTTATGACTTTTTAATACAAGCAAGATTGCTTCTGAACAAAAAAACCGTTTTCAGAAATGAAATCTGAAAACGGTTAATTTACAATTTGACTATGATCTCTCGTTAACTAAAGACGATCTGTTTTGGGTATTCTTACAATTAAAATGAAAAAACTCAAGTTGTTTTAGTTTGTCTGGCTTCTAGAATTAACTTAATTTTTCTGAGATCTTTTTTATTGGCTTTTCGCATCATCATTTTCATTAATGGTGTGAAAAGAATTGAGAAACCACTGGGTTTCCCTCTATTTCTCAGTTTCATTAAGGTTCCTTCATTCTCTTTTTTAATAAACTCATAGGTAGTCTCCATCGGAAAAGGTCCATCCACGGTTTTCATTACCATTTTATGCGGAGGATCGTATTCCAGAACCTCGTATGTATAAAAGAGTTCTTTTTTCATGAACTGGGCCTTAAAAGCAATTTGAGAGCCTTTTTGAAGTGGAGGAGTGGTTTGCCAAACAGCTGATTGAATATTGTCATACCATTCAGGCGCTGAATCTGGATTCATGGCGTACTCAGCAACTTGCTCCAATTCTTTAGTTATTGTTATCTCTGTTCTAACGTCAACCACAATTTCCTAGTTTGGAGAGTGTAAAGCCAATCTGTTCCCTTCAGTATCCAGGAAAAAAGCCATATATCCAATCTCTTCATTAATTTTCGTCTTTGGCATTAACACTTTTCCTCCAGCCCCTTCAATTCGATTAAGAACATTACTTAGGTCTGAGCCTCCATTTAAATATAAGATGGAACCGTCCATACTAGGCTTGTGTTGTTCGCTTTGTGCTAAAGCACCTGCGGCTTTTCCACTTCCCATTTCGTAAGGAAAAAAAGCCAGCTTCATTCCATTCATTTCCTGTTGAGCCATTTCAATTTCAAAAATGGTTTCATAAAATGTTTTGGCTCTTTCTATATTATCGGCTGGAATTTCAAACCAGTTGATGTTATTTGATTGTGCGTTCATCATTCAACGTTTTGGGTTTACATTTCCATTATTTCGCGAATCTCAATATTTCCATCATGTTCAAAAATTGGACAATCCTTTGCCAATTCCACAGCATGATCATAATCGTTGGCTTTAAAATGTAACCAACCGCCAATAGCTTCTCCGGCTTTTGATTCTACAACACCTTTGTCAGCACCGTTTGAACTTAAAACGATTCCTTCTCGTTGAAGTGGTTGTCCACCAACTAAATTCCCTGTCTCGGACAATTTTCCCATGTAAGCTCCCCAGCGTTGCATGTGCTCATTTCGTTGTTCTTCAGTCATGTCTTCAATACGACCATCACCACCTCTTAAGAATAATAGATACTCATTCATTTTTTTCGTTTTTAGGAATAGAACATCTTGATTTAATGAATGTTCTATAAAGTTTAATAATTAGGTATAGCCCAAAATTATGGCATAATCACGGAAATAAGGGTGTGTAAATGAGCCATTTCAAGGGGTTGTTTGTGCCATCTTAGATTTGTAACTTTGAGCAAAACAAAAAGATGAAACATATTTCAGTTGTCATTCCAAAAGGAGAAATCGTTTTAAGTTGTCTGGATGGTGTTTATAAAGTGTTTGGAACTGCAAATACTTACTTAAAAGAAAGTGGTGAAAGAGAGGATGATTATTTCAAAATTGATTTGGTTGGAATAGAGGAGGAGACATCCATTTACCAGGGAGTTTTTGGAATTCACCCCAATCGCTTAATTGATCAGGTTAGGAAGACTGATTTGGTAATTATTCCGGCTATATCAGGTGATATTGGAGCGCAACTACAAGACAATGCCCCATATTTTGATTGGATTCGAAAAATGTATTCATTGGGTGCTGAAGTGGCTAGTTTATGTATGGGGGCTTTTATTTTAGCATCAACTGGTCTGGTAGATGGGAAATCGTGTACCACGCATTGGTTGGGGATAGAAGGCTTTGAAATGATGTTTCCTCAGGTGAATTTGGTACCGGAAAAAGTGGTGACAGATGAAAATGGAATCTACACTAGTGGAGGAGCTTATTCTTTCTTGAATTTGCTGTTTCATATTGCTGAGAAGTATTGTGGACGTGAATGTGCACTTTATGTAGCAAAGGTTTTAGAGATTGAAGTAGATCGCCACTCGCAAGCTCAGTTTTCTATTTTTAGAGGGCAAAAGAGTCACCAGGACCAGGAAATTATTCGTGCTCAGAACTACATAGAGAGTAATGTTGAAGAGAAAATAAGTGTAGAGGATTTGGCAGATATGGTTGCTTTAAGTCGTAGAAATTTCATTCGAAGATTTAAAAATGCGACTCAAAATACTCCTTTGGAATATATTCAAAGAGTAAAAATTGAAAAGGCTAAAAAGAGTTTGGAGTCTTCAACTGAAACTGTAAATGAAATCATGTATTCGGTTGGTTATGCGGATGGAAAGTCATTTAGAAACACCTTTCGGAAGATAACGGGACTCTCTCCGGTTGAGTATAAAAACAAGTACAACCGCCACATTGCCATGAACAATTAAATAATCTGCCTTTAGCGTTGAACTTCTTCGTATCGGAAACAACCAACCATATGGTCATTAACCATTCCAGTGGCTTGCATATGTGCATATATAACGGTTGATCCAACAAACTTAAATCCTCTCTTTTTCAAATCTTTACTAATCTTATCAGATAGAGGAGTTTTCGCTGGAACTTCCTCTCGTTTTTTAAAGGTGTTTTGAATGGGCTTCCCACCTGTGAAACTCCAAATGTAGCTGTTAAAAGAGCCAAATTCTTCCTGAACTTTTATGAAAGCTTGAGCATTACTAATAGCAGCTCGTACTTTTAATTTGTTTCGCACAATTCCCTCATTCTGCAGTAATTCCTGCACTTTTTCTTCACCGTAAGCTGCTACCTTTTTATAATCAAACTGATCAAAGGCCTCTCTAAAATTCTCTCGTTTTCTCAAAATCGTAATCCAGCTTAAACCGGCCTGAAAAGTTTCAAGCGTAAGAAACTCATAAAGTTGTTGTTCATCATGCAATGGAACTCCCCATTCGGTATCATGATATTCTATATAAAGTGGATCATTTCCGCACCAATGGCAACGTTCTGGACTCGACATACGTTCTCTAATTTTTGTTTTAATATCGTTATTTTCGCCTTACTAAACTAAAACTAACTATGAGTAATTTTCATTATGTGTTTGGCATATATGATATCGAAGACTTCCTTACAACTGACGCCAAACAACGAATTGAACAAAACAAATGTCCCTTTTTAAAGGACGAAAACATCTCGCACCAACATTACATTTTAGCCGGACGATATAATGTGGATTCTAAGAGCCATTCCTTAACCATTACTCTTGGAGTAAAAGAGACAAAACATCTCTCAATTGAGGCGGGCTATGTAGGTGTTTCCCAAAAGTTCTATGAACGAAAAAGCAGAACGTTAAAGATTATTAATTGGCTTAACGGACTTAGTGTATTAACTATTATTTTTTCAATCATTTGTGCATTGGTTTATTGGATTTGGGATTACTCAATTCCTGAACTCATTCATGTTCCAGGGTATGTTTGGATCTTCCTATCACTGCAAGGTGGATTTTGGCTTGTGATTGGTGATTGGTGGGAGAAGAGAATAGAAAAGAATGTGGCTAAAAAACTATTAAAACGTACCCAAAGTCATAAAATAATGGGGGTACCTCAGTACACAAACCGAGAAATGAAACTATTGGTTGAAACTAATGACATTGCTGCCGAAACAGAGAAAGTGCGTCAAAGAGAATTAGCTGCAGCTAATTAACTTTAAGGATCTACAATGACCAGTTTTTCACTTAAAAGGATTTGCTGTCCTTCCAGGCTCAACAAATAGGTTCCTGAGGCCAAATTATTGATTTGGAAGTGCTTCTTTTGCCGTTCAGGAAAGAAAAAATAATCTTCATGGTAAACAATCTTTCCACTTAAATCTCGAATAAATAGTTGTGCTTCATAGTCCTGATCACTATTGTTGTGCAGTAAAAAGTTACCATTGTTTGGGTTAGGGGCAATAAGGAGTGAATGGTTAATTTGATCATTGACACTTTTACGGCAAGGAAAGTTGTATTCTTCCAGTTCAAAGAAATCAATTAAGTGTTGCTCGGCAATGCAGGGCCTGTTTTCAGCAAAAAGAATCAAGTCCTCATACACATCTTGTTCCCAATCATCAATACTTTGTGGATGGTTCCATCGAGAAATATGTTGTTCCAATTGCGGATGAATTTGATTTTGTAAATCGGTTATTTTACTCAAAAGATTTTCCGTGGTAAAAGTAGATTCCAACAGGTCAATGTACCGATCAATGAACTGATTTTTAAAATGTTCGTTTTTAAGCAAATTGGTAAAAAGGAAGGTGGAGTATTTAGGATTACCTCCATCATTTTCAGTGGCGTGAACGAGCATATTGAAATTATAATCTTCAAATCCGGCATCTAAATCATAAAAAATCCATCGCCATTTTCCATCTTCATACTGTGGACGCCAAAGTTTTACATTGTTTAGTGGCCAATCGTAATTTTTTAGAAAAATCTCTGCTATTTGATAATCGATAAAACTAGCTACATCAATTTGTGTTAGTACATAATTGTAGTTGTCATCTTGGCTTAGGTCATTGTCATCAATGAAATCAATTAAATTGGCATAATGACTGTTACTTCCACAAACAATGATTCCATAATTTCCTGATATCATATCAACTAAATCATTTTCAACCTCAGTGGTGTATTCAATGTATTTATCACTAACTCTTTCACTCAAAAAATGAAATCCCCAATATTCTCCGTTAATGTAAACAATAGCTAGTTTAGATTTGAGGTTCTCAAAGTTCAAATCCTTTACTATTTGCGAAGCCAAAGCATCTTCGAATATGGACTTTTTACCCCATGACCCCATAGATGTTCGCAAAAGGAATTCACGGTATTTTACCGTTTCATTTTCTTCAAAAAGAGGATATCTAAAATATTTTCGACCATAATCAGCTCGAGCAGTGATTCGCATTGATTTTTGAGAAAACTTTCGTGTAGCTCCACCATGAACCCGAATTCCGGCATCTTGTGAAATCCCCAGATGTCCATTAGCATCATAAAATTCTACATGTACATCTCTTTCCCAGTCAATACCTTTCTTATAATAGTTTCCAGTCCAGGAAGCCGGATCTCCATCATAATGAATACCTGGAACATAAATGCCACTATCTGCGCTAAAAAGATTGTTAGGATCGGTGACGAGTGAAATAACTGGAATCTCGTAGTGATTCAAATCTTTATCTCCGACAAAAAAGGTTTGAGTTTTAATATCACTACTCAATTCTCCATCTTTAAAAGAAGCATATCGAACTACTGTGGCTTTAGGAACAATTGACGAAGGTTCAGTCCAAAATCCTTCGGGAGAGGTAGGAATTTCACTGAGTGAATTAGGACTGTTGTTTTGGTTTTCAATTTTGATAAAGTCAGAATAAGGTTCTGATTCTATTGTAGGAACTGTACCATCCAAAGTATATCGAATACTGTCTCCTAAAAGTGAAGAAATTTGGAAGTCAAAACCTGTGCTGTAAAAGCCACTTTGATGCGAAAACGTAAACTCATTGTAAAGATTATTGGTTCCATTGGGTGAGGGAATACTGTGCCGAACCACGGTTGGCGCTCCATCAGGCAAACATCCATATGTTTCATCAGGATAAAGAATGAAAGGTTTTGTATAGTCTAAAATAAGTCCATCGGGGTTTACCAGAAACAATTCTTCACCATCTGATGATATTTTGAAATTGGTGTGAAGTTCTTCTCCTTCAGTAATATTCTTAGACGATGCAAATATCAAAAGATAGTCATCTGCTGGTATGCTCACATCCGGAAAGGTCCATTTGTCCAGAATTTCAGGATCATCAGAGAGTGTATAACCACTTAAATTAATTGCTTCTTCGGTAGAATTATAAAACTCAATCCAGTCACTGTACTCACCATCCATGTCAGCAATGGTGGTTTCGTTAATGGCCATGAATTCATTGATAACAATTCCTTGACTAAAGCTTATCGAATGGGCAGCTAAAAAGAGGAGATAGAAAGCAAACAGTTTTGAGCAGATACTGTTTGTAGTTGGTCTTTGGGTATTTTCTTTGGAGGAGTAAAAGAGATGAGTTGGCCAATGGACTAGCATTGGGGCAAATATTTCTTTTTAAAGTTTGTAATGTCGGTTGTTAAACCCATTGAGAGGTTGGAGTGAGATTTCATTGTAATAAATTGTTTGATCGCTTAGAGAAACGGGATTAAAAATTATATATTGTTTGGTGAACAAAAAAGATCATAAATATCATTTCTTGAATTAAGCTTTTAGCTGAAACCAATCTATCTTTTTAAGTTATTATTTTGCGTATGAATCACATGAAAAAACAAATCAACATTTTATTAGGACTACTTTTGTTAGGGACAACTGTTTATGGTGAAGAATTAGCGATAGAAAGTGTCCTGGATATTCCATACGGAAGAAATGTAACTCAAAGCGGAGTGGAGGAGGATTTATTGATGGATATTTATTATCCCAAAGAAGGAGATCAAAAACGTCCTTTAGTGATCTTAGCACATGGGGGCTATTTTTTGTTCGGAGATAAGGAAAGCTTTGCTACCGAATGTAAAGAATTAGCTGCAGAAGGATTTGTGGCTGTTTCAATCAATTATCGACTCATTGATGTAGAAAATACAGATGAAGTGTCAAAAATTGCTGTAATTGATGCTGTAAATGACATGAAAGCAGCAGTTCGATACTTCTACAAAAGTGCTCAAGAACAAAATCCTTATTTGGTGGATACCAATAACATTGTAATTGGAGGCTATTCTGCAGGAGCAATTACGGCCTTACATTATGCTTATGCCAATACCGCGAAAGATGCTTTTGAAATGGGAGGAGAGTTGTTTTTATCCTATTTGGAAGAGAATGGTGGAATTGAAGGCAATAGTGGAAATGCTGGTTATTCAACAAAAGTAAAAGGAGTGGTTAATATTGCAGGTTCTTTATTCTCTGCCAGTTTTGTTGATGCCAATGAACCTCCTTTGTTCTCAGTACATGGAAATGCAGATGATATTGTGCCTTTTGAGAGTGGAACTACCGGTGATACAGGGGTCATGACTGAAGGATCTAAACTAATTCATCAAAGAGCAAATGCTGTGGGTTTACAAAATCGTTTGATTGAAGTAGAGGGAGGTGATCATTCGGCCTTTTATTTTTGCGATGATTGTCGTGATGAACTCAAATCATTTATTCGATCTGTACTGGAATAATTCAGTTAATTCTTAAAATCCAATCATAATGACAACCGCCGAAGTAGCAAATAGATGGGTAAGTCTTTGCCGGGAAAATAAGAATGTAGAAGCCATTCATGAGTTATATGCGAACCGTGTTTTGAGTGCTGAACCGGACGAGGTTCCTGATAAACAGATGATCAGTAAAGAGGCAATTAGACAAAGAGAAATTCAATTCAGGGAAATAGTTGAAAAATTTCATGAAATTGAAATTAGTGATCCTATCGTACGGGAGAATCATTTTAGTTGTGGAATGACGCAGGATGTTACAATTGAGGGGCCTGGAAGAGTTAAACTAGAGCAAATTTGTGTGTACAAAGTGGAAAACGGAAAAATTATCGAGGAGGAGTTTTTCTTTACTCCAATAAGAATAGGACATGAATAATCATATGCCTCATGCAAGGTTGTTCTCTCAATCAACTTAGAAGTTAATTTCAAAAAAAAATTAAGTCTGCTGTAAGTAATTTTATTTCGCACCGTCTCAGTTAAAGAATAAGAAAAAGTGAAGTAGGAAAAGAAGAGAAGGGTTATTAATTGTATTATTTAGTTTTAAGGGTTTAACCGCTCCATTCTGGGGCGGTTAATTTTTTGCATATATTTCACATTTAGGCAAATAAATGTAAATGAGCTGCTAAACAATTGGCCTTTGTGAAGGCTTTTTTTTAAATTTCGAGAAATCTTAAAAGAACACAGCATGCCTAAAATCGAAATTAGCAAGTCAATCAAGGTTAATTCAAAGATTGATGAAGTCTTTTCAAAATTGAATGACTTTAGCCATTGGACAGCCTGGTCTCCATGGATTATTACCGAGCCTGAAACAAAAGTAACGGTAGGAGATGATAAAAAATACTACCATTGGTCGGGAAACAGGACAGGAGAGGGTGAAATGAAAATTATTAATGAAAAAGAAAATGAGTCAATCGATATTGACCTAACTTTCATTAAGCCTTGGAAATCAACAGCAAAAGTTGGACTTAAACTAAAATCTGTTGGAGATGAGACAGAAGTTACCTGGACGATGAGCAGCAGTTTACCTTTCTTCATGTTTTGGATGAAGAAAATGATGACTGCTTTTATTGGAATGGACTATGAGCGTGGTTTAAGATTGCTAAAGGATTATGTTGAGGATGGAGAAGTTCATTCTAAGTTAGGAATGAAAGGAATGACGGAATTTGCAGGGTGTAATTACGTTGGGATTAAACAAACTGCTGCTTTTGAAAATATGGGGAAAAGTATGGAAGGTAGTTTTCAAAAACTCCATGCTTACGTTCAGGAAAACGGAGATAATGTTGAAGGATTTCCTTTTTCAATTTATCACAAATGGGAGCCTGTTAAGCGTCAAACGACTTATACAGCTTGTATCCCTGTAAAAGAAATTCCAGCTAATCTTCCAGCAGGAATGGTTTCTGGTTCTCTTCCAAAAGCCAAAGTACATACAGTGAGTCATACTGGACCATATCACCACATAGGAAATGCCTGGAGTACACAGTATAACATGCAAAGAGCGAAAGAGTTTAAATTGAACAAAAAGCTCGATCCAATGGAGATTTATCACAATCAACCAACAGAGGTGGATGAAAAAGAATTATATGCTGAAATTCATATGGCCGTGCAATAAGTAAATGGTCAAATCGTATTGAAAGGCGTCGTGTATTACACGACGCCTTTTTTGTGGGATAGAAGGGCAAGAGAGATAAAAAAATGCAAAAGGTTAGTTTTTATTTCACAAATGATAGTGATACTTTTATATTTGTAAGGATACGTTAGAAAGATGAAAGATTTTCTACCAAAGGTTAGCATAAAAGTCAATGACAAGATCTATTTAAAAGATCCGGAGAGCAGTGAACTAGGTCGTAAGATCATTGCCGGGAGTATTGAGATGATTGAGGAGCTAGGTTTTGAAAACTTCACTTTTGGAAAATTAGCACAACGTATTAGTTCGACCGAAGCATCTATCTACCGTTATTTTGAAAGCAAACATTATCTCCTGCTTTACCTGGTAACGTGGTACTGGAGCTGGATGGAGTACCGTTTAATGTTTGGTTTGGCGAATATAGATTCACCTGAGGAGCGTTTAGAAAAGGCAATTACTCTATTAACCGAACAGGTTAAAGAAGACGGTGCTTTTGGACATATTAATGAAATTAAACTGAATAAAATCGTTATCTGCGAATCTTCTAAGGCTTATTTAACCAAAGAAGTAGATACCGAAAATCGAGAAGGAATCTTTTCTGCTTATAAGCAATTAGTCGCTCGCGTAAGTGACATTGTTTTAGAGATTAATCCTTCTTATAAATATTCTCACATGCTGGTCTCTACTTTGATAGAGGGAGCGCATTCTCAACGTTTTTTCGCTGATCACCTTCCACGTTTAACAGATATTGTTGAGGGAGAGGACGCGATTATTGAGTTTAGTAAGGAAATGGTTTTTCAATCCATCAAAAAGAAGAATGGGAAGTAAGTTGTTTAAACATATCCGTTCCTGCTCAAGATTCGTGATGTTTATTGGAATACCACTGTATCTTACTTTGTTACTTTCTTCATCCATTTTAGTTCAGGGATTGGATCAGTGTGAAGTCGATTTGCTTGAATTGGAAGATAAGAACATGGAAGAGGAAGAAAGTATCGATACCAAAGAGTTTTGGCAACTGGATGTTCATATGCTTGAAAAAATGAACACAGAACGACGTTCTTCTGTAGAACAATTAAAACGCTTCTTTTTCATAGGAAAAACGAATCCATTGTTTTTTGATATTCTTACTCCACCACCACAAAATTGGATTTAAAATGCCTTTTCCCATATCCATGACATCGCTGTGCTTTAAGTAAGTTCAGCCAAGAATAAAATTTGTTTACGTCTTCTCACAGACATTAAAAAGATAAAAATGCAATCAAATAGTAAAGCGGGGTTTTTACAAAACCTCAGATATGACATCCCTTCCAGTATCGTAGTATTCCTGGTGGCCCTACCACTTTGTTTAGGTATTGCCCTGGCTTCTGGAGCGCCATTGTTTGCCGGAATTATTGCCGGTATTGTCGGAGGTATTGTTGTAGGTTCAATTAGTGGATCTCCTTTAGGAGTTTCAGGACCAGCGGCTGGTTTGGCCGTTATCGTAGCCGATTCAATTAAAGAATTGGGTACAAACGCAAATGGTGATTTTGATATGATGGCTGGTTTTCAGGCCTTCCTCGTTGCCGGACTTATTGCCGGAATTATCCAAATCATCTTAGGAGCTGTAAAGGCCGGAATTATTGGTTATTATTTCCCGTCTTCTGTAATTAAAGGAATGTTGGCTGGTATTGGTGTAACGCTAATATTAAAGCAAATTCCTCATGCCTTGGGATGGGATAAAAATCCTGAAGGTGACTGGGCTTTCTATCAATCTGACGGGCACAATACTTTCTCTGAAATAGGTTATGCTTTTCAAAACTTTACTACCGGAGCTGTTGTAATCACAATTGTTTCGCTTCTTATCTTAATCTTGTTCCAGCAACAATTCATCAAGAAGAATAAGGTTTTAAACTTGGTTCCTGGGCCGCTTATTGCTGTTGTTATGGCAATCGTTTTAAACGAATTATTTAAAGTTTATTTCCCTGAATTAATGTTGGTGAATGAAACAGCAACAGTAGGAGATAAAGTTCTTCAGAATAACCACCTGGTTCAAATCAAATCTGCTGATGCTAATTTACCGTATTATGGTTTGATAACTTTCCCTGATTGGAGTGTATTAGCCAATCCTAGAATTTATATGATTGGATTCACTATGGCTGTTGTAGCGAGTCTTGAAACGCTTCTTTGTGTAGAAGCAACTGATAAATTGGATCCACAAAAGAGAACCACACCAACTAACCGAGAGTTATTTGCTCAGGGAGCAGGTAATACACTTTCTTCTTTAATTGGAGGTTTACCAGTAACACAAGTAATTGTACGTAGTTCTGCTAACATCAATAGTGGTGGTAAAACAAAAGCTTCTGCAATTATGCACGGTGTCTTCCTTGCTGTATTTGTTCTTCTATTACCTTGGTTGTTGAATATGATTCCTTTAGCTTGTTTGGCCGCAATTCTATTAGTTGTAGGATACAAACTGGCAAATATTACCTTGTTCAAGAAAATGTATAGTAACGGATGGAATCAGTTTATTCCTTTTGTTGTGACAATTGGTATTATCGTAGGAGTGAACCTTCTATGGGGAATTATCATCGGATTGGGTGTTTCAGTTTTCTACATAATCAGAAGAAGTTATCAAAATGCGTTCTACTCTAATAAAAAGGAGAAAGATACTGGAAGTGAGCATGTAACAACCATTGAGTTTGGGGATGTAGTTTCTTTCTTCAATA
>JAKSBJ010000031.1 GCA_022361195.1 Flavobacteriales bacterium | reverse complement strand
GGGCTGGAATTGAAGAAGATTCGGTAATGATCAGATATTATCCTTCTCAGGAACCTGATCCGGTTGTAGAATTATTGGCTAATATGAGCGAATCAGAAAACAGTGCAAGCATGCGTACAACAGCCATGTCCGAACTAGAAACTAAGTTCTACGACATTTACGGTTACATCAAAACCATTGGAGATAAAAAGTCCATTCAGGCAAGAATGCCTTATTTACTGTGGATTGAGTAATTAGTTGTTGATTTGATCAAAAAATGCCTTTGTCGCAATAATGAGTCGATCACTTTCCTCAACGATTACATAATCGCTTAAACCTTGAACTAATGCTCTTTTAGAAGGAGACATTGATATAGAGCTTTGTCCATCTAACTGAATATTTCCTGACTTAGCTGGATCTTTCATCATCTTGGAGTATTCCTTAATGAGTTGTTCATTTTCTTTTTGAATAACCATTAAAACCTTATCTGACTCCACGACAATGCAATCATTTAAACCATGCAAATAAGCTAGTTTATTTGACGGTAAGTGCACAATATTTCCGGTTGACTCGTGTACATCGAAGGTTCCCCCAACTAAGGCATTTCCATTTTGATCTTGTTGCAAATGAGTGTAAAGTGACCCCCATGTTCCCAAATCGGACCAACCAAAATCGGACAATACCACATGAACATTATTCGCGTGTTCCAAAATGGCATAATCCACCGAAATAGACTCACAAGCTTCAAAAGCCGAATTCACAAATTCCTGCTCTTTATCACCATTATAAAGTTCGGAGGTAAAATGCGCATTAAGTTCGGGCTGATACATTTTTAAAGCCCCTAAAATGGTCTCACAACTCCAAATAAAAATACCCGAATTCCAATAGAAATCGCCACTATCCAAAAAACGTTTTGCATTCTCCAAATCTGGTTTTTCGGTAAAGCGTTTTACCTTTTTTGGTTCACCCAAAACCGCATCTCCTTCAAACTGAATGTAACCATAACCTGTATCAGGGCGAGAAGGTTTAATTCCCAAAGTGACAATAGCATCATTTTTAACTGCTGTATCAATTGCCGTTTCTATAATAGACACAAACTCATCTTCTAAGGCAATGAGATGATCGGATGGAGCAACAATTAAATTAGCCTCCGGATTTAACTGATAAATTTTATGTGCAGCATAAGCAATGCAGGGAGCAGTATTTTTCATCATTGGCTCCTTCAAAATTTGAGAAGAATGCAGACCTGTTTGCTCCTGAACCAAATCGGCATATTTGGCATTGGTCATCACATAAATTTGATTTTCCGGAACCACTTTTCTCAAGCGATCGGCAGTCATACGAATCAACGTTTTTCCTTTCCCTAAAACATCCAAAAATTGTTTTGGTCGTTCTTCTGTACTCATTGGCCAGAATCTACTCCCGATTCCACCGGCCATTATAACTGCATAGTTATTCTTCATTGATCAATTTGTCTATTTCTGCGACACCTAGCACCCGATATGTTCTACCATTAGTGACATCTGTACATTCGTGTCTTTTTCGTAGTTTTTTTCCTTTTATAAAAGTACGTCCTTCGATCGTAAATTTACTTCCAATTTCCAATTGCTCCACCCTTAAGCCCGGATTGGCATCATAACGCTTAAGTACTCTGTACAAACGGTCATCTGTACAAGATGAAGCTTTCGCATTGGCCAAATAATTGGTCAATGCCTGATAAACATCATCGGGTAAAATATTACGTTCTAAGAGCGGTTGAAAAATTGTTTTGAATTCTGACTTCCACTCTTCACCATGTGGTTTAACCCTGTTTCCAAACTTTTCAAAGGTAGTTAGATGAGCCATTTCATGTAGAGTGGTAACTAAAAAGGCGTACTTATTGAGCGATCCATTTACCGAAATTCGATGAGGTTTTCCATCATGAGGTTGACGATAATCGCCCAGTTTTGTTTTTCGTTTTTTACTGACGGTAAAATGAACAACTTTATCAATTAAAAAACGGGCAACATATTCTTCTGTTTGCTGAGGTAGAAAAGGCTTGAGCTGATTTGAAAACTGCTCTATTTTCTGCTGGTTGCTGTTCACGCATTAAAATTAACGATAAATCCATTTCGTCGGTTAAATCTACTTTAAATTACAACCAAAAAAGAAAAGGTGAGCTCCTCAACTCACCTTTTCCAGACTGACCCTTAATCACGCCCTGATATAAGATTGGTTTACTTTTTCATAAACCTTTTGCTCAGATTAACCTCCGGGCTTGAAGAATCAAGTACTCTAATAACATAAAGTCCTTGTTCCAGATAAGATATGTCAATAAGGGCCTGTCTCTCTCCTTGCAAGACATTTTCACGATAAACAATCGCTCCCAATGCGTTATAAATCTCAATTTGATCCCATTCTTGATCAATTCCAAACTGAATAGTTACCTGATTGGTTGCTGGATTTGGATAAAGAACTAATTCTTCCAATTCTCCATTAGTTGGCAGGGACAATACAGACGAATCAAACACTTCAAATTCTTTACAATTAGTATCAGTACAAATCGTTGAATCTTCCATGAAAACTGTAATTGTTAAGCAGATTAATGAAGAATCTATTTCTACATCATCCACAATTGGATTTTCATCATAGTAAGTTTCATCTCCAATGGTCCATTCATACGAAGCCGAACCACCTCCTGTAGATGAATAATTCACAAAATAAGTCGAACTTCCTTCGGTGTAGAAAACAAAGTCAGCTTCTACCTCATCACATGGATCACCGGTTCCGGTAGAATCAGTTTCAAAGTAAATTGAATCACAGTAGGTACTTGTACAAACCTCTGATGAATCAAAATAACTCACCAAGGTCAAACAAATAATATCCAATCCTTCTTCTCCTTCAAATACCGGATTTTCGTCTGTAGATGTTTGCGAACCATAAGTCCAGCTATAATCAGATGCATCACCTTCCCCCAGAGAAGTATTGGTCACATAAATATCATCTCCATCCACTTCATAAGTAAAAGAAGCATACAAATCTTCACAAGGATCACCATCCAAAGAATCATCAGTCATGAAATACACACTTTCACAATAGGTATCACTGCAAACCGTTGAATCAAAAGAACTAACTACAACCAGGCAAAGAGCTTCAAGTCCTGCTTCTCCAATAAAGGTTGGATTTTCATCTGTTGAACTTTGTGAACCATAAATCCAATTATAAGTTGTTATAAGTCCCTCTCCAACTGAAGTATTCGTTGCATAGATGTTCGTTGCATCAACCGTATAAACAAAATCAGCCATTAAAGCTGCACAAGGGTCATCAACCAGAGTATCCCCTCCTCCACCTAGAGAATCCGACACAAAGTAGATTGAATCACAATAGGTACTGGTGCAAACCTCCAGCGAATCAAAATAGCTCACCAAAGTCAAACAAATAATATCTAATCCTTCTTCTCCTTCAAATACCGGATTTTCGTCTGTAGATGTTTGCGAACCATAGGTCCAGGTATAATCTGACGCACCTCCTTCTCCTGAAGAAGTGTTGGTCACATAAACATTGCTTCCATCATCATAATAAGAGAAACTGGCCACTAAATCTTCACAAGGGTCACCTCCCAAAGTATCTCCGCCACCACCTAAGGTGTCACTGCCCGATTCAAAATAAACCGTATCACAATAAGTCGTTGTACAAGTAATAAAAGAGTCTGTGTAAACAAACATTGTAAGACAAGCCATTTCAAGTTCTTCTTCCCCCACAAAAGTTGGATTTTCATCCGTCGAGGTTTGCTCGCCGTAAGTCCAACTATAAGTAGTAAACGCATCTGATTCGCTAGAATAATTGGTAAAAGACACCATGTCTCCAGAGATTGAATAGTTGAAATAGGCAAATAAGCCATCACATTGAGCCCAACTGCCCAAGCCTGCAAAGAGCAGCAAAGCTGTCAGCCAATTTTTTGTAATTGTAAGTTTCATAATTCCGTAGTTAATTTTCATTTCTGTTGTTAATTACAAAGAGTCTTATTTTTTGGTTGTCCATAAATTTCCTTTAGGGTCTATTATCAAAGAATCAAATCCCCGTCAATTGGCCAATTCACAAGAAGTTTGAGTAGGGAAATATTTTTTTGAATCCTTGATCTCATTTACAAAAAGAAAAGTTGATTTACTTTTTAAGATTTTTGTATTTTTCACAGAAAGCACCATTTTCATTAACCGTATGAAAATGCTACCTTTATACCCCTGAATTTTTAAAGCATTGATACCAAAGGAGACCATAGATGAAATTTTTCAAACCGCCCGAGTTGAGGAGGTAATTGGAGAATTTGTACACCTCAAAAAGTCGGGTTCTAATCTCAAAGCAAAAAGTCCTTTTGTAGATGAAAAGACCCCTTCTTTCATGGTATCTCCTGCCAAACAAATTTGGAAGTGCTTTGCCAGTAGTAAAGGTGGAAATGTTGTAGGGTTCTTAATGGAACATGAACATTTCTCTTATGTTGAAGCTTTAAAGTGGCTCGCCAATAAATACAACATTGAAATTAAGGAGGATCGGGAACGAACTCCTGAAGAAATTGAGCAGTTCAGCATTCGGGAGAACCTTGGTGTAGTTAACGAATTTGCCAAAAATACCTTCGTTTATAATTTAACTGAAAATGAACAAGGTAAGGCAATTGGTCTCTCTTATTTTTTAGATAGAGGATTTAGGGAAGATACCATTGCTAAATTCCAATTGGGTTATTGCCTGGATGAATCAGAAGGTTTTACTAAACTGGCTTTAGAGAAAGGATATAAAATTGAGTTTCTTGAAAAAGCGGGACTCACCAAGGTTAAAGAAAACAGACGATTTGATTTTTTCCGCGGACGGGTTATGTTTCCCATCCACTCTGTTGCTGGAAAGGTCTTAGGGTTTGGTGGTCGAACGCTTAAAAAGGATAAAAAAGTTGCCAAGTACTTTAACTCTCCTGAGAGTGAATTGTACAATAAATCCAAGATTCTCTATGGATTATACTTCGCCAAAAACACCATCATCAAGTATGATAGATGTTATTTGGTTGAAGGATATACCGATGTTATTTCTCTTCATCAGGCTGGAGTTGAAAATGTAGTTGCATCATCAGGAACAGCTTTAACAGTTGAGCAAATTAAGCTCATTAAACGTTATTCGGATAACATTACCATTTTGTACGATGGTGATGCTGCTGGAATCAGGGCCTCTTTCAGAGGAATTGACTTGATTCTGGAGCAAGGAATGAACGTAAAGGTTGTTTTATTCCCGGATGGTGAAGATCCTGACTCTTTTGCAAAAAAGTCAACCGCAACTGAACTAGAAACCTACATTACAGAAAACTCAAAAGATTTTGTTGTTTTCAAGTCGGACATTTTATTGAAAGATGCTGACAACGATCCGGTAAAAAAAGCCGGAATGATTCGTGATATCGTAGCCTCTATTGCCGTAATTCCAGACGCGATTAAACGACAGGTTTATGCCAGAGAATGCTCTCTCATTTTTGGAATGGAGGAGCAATTGGTGGTACAGGAATTGGCAAAAATTCGACGTGATAAAGTCGCTAAAAGCTATAAACAACAATCTTCTAAACCAAAGCCTTCAGCTACCTCTTTTGCGGCACCGCCAGACGAAGACATTCCCATCGAAGCATTTATTCCACCCGAATATGCTGACCAGGTTGCTGCAGAACAACAGAAAACAGCCTCCACCAATTTATATCATGATCTCATTTATCCGCAGGAATATGACCTTGTGCGCATATTGTTGAACTACGGATTATTTAACATTGTAACGCAACATGTTGAAGAAGATGAAAATGGGAACGAACAAATTATTGACATTGAAGTTCCGGTTATTGAGTTGATTGTTCATGAAATGGAAAAAGATGAGATTACCTTGGAAAATGAGGCTCTCTCATTAATTTTTGAAGAATTTCGTGAAGGTTATCATAATGACACACTTTACGCTGAAACGCATTTTACCCGACATCAAAATCAGGAAATTGCCAAGGTCGCTGCTGATATCATATCTAACCGTTATGAAGTGTCACCAAACTGGAAATCAGAGAAGATAAAAGTTAGAATTTCGACAGAAGTTGATAAATTAGACCGGGCAGTAATGGAATCGATTTATTCCTATAAAAATGCTCGAATTACAAAACAACGAATGGAGATTCAGCAAAAAATAAATGAACTCAATAAAGTCGACACACCGGAAAGTCATGAAGAAATCATACTGTTGCTGACACAACAGAAAAAGCTTGATAAGGTCAAGCTTTTAATTTCCGACAAATTAGGTAGAATCATTATTTAATGTTAGACTGGTTATACGATATTATCAATTATCCCATCATTCACGAAGATCCGGTAATGGTGGAACGAAATGGAGAAATGGTACTTCAAGAGGGATTTATTTTCTCCGCTCTTAACGTATTGATTTTTGTCGCCATTTATCTTTTTGCCAAGCTATTTATTAAATACCTCAAACGATCCTTTAATCTGGTTGGAATTACTGACAAAGAGTTGAAAATTGAGGGAAGGCGAATTGCAGTTTGGAAACTCACCAAGCAAGTTGTTTACGTAGTGGTATTGTTTTTATGCATCATTTCCATGCAAATCAACAATAACCACATTGATTATGCTCAAATATTAGAATATCGATTTATAGAAATTGGGGAAAAGTTCCACATCGCCTTTTACCATCTTTTCTTAATCATTATTGTGGTGTTTATCAGCCGTCTTTCGTTAAGCATTATCAAGCTGTACATTCACCGAACAGTCAATAAACGCGAAAAGATTGATGAGGGTACAGAGTATATCTACATTCAGTTTGCTAAATACTTTGTCTATTCAGTTGCCATTTTATCTGTACTCAGAAGTTTTGGGGCAGACATGGAACTCTTCATTGGAGCCTTAACCGTTGTTGGAGTTGGTTTTGCCCTTGGTGTACAAGGTATTTTTAAAGACTATATGTCTGGGATCTTACTCTTGTTTGAAGGACATGTAAAAGTGGGTGATGTTGTCGAAATTCAAAATACCAATGGGGATGAGAATTTTGTGGCTCAAATCAAAAAAATTAATCTGCGTACCTCCACTGTTGAAACTCGAAACAATAAAATTCTAATCATTCCAAATGCTTTATTAACCCATGAAAAGGTGATTAACTGGAGTTTGGGGAGTCAAATTACTCGATTTACCATTCCAGTAACGGTTAAATACGGTTCAGATTTAGATTTGGTTAAAAATATCCTCACCAAGTGTGTCATGGAACACTCAAAGGTGGTAAAAACCAAAGAGCCTATTGTTCGTTTAGTAGACTTTGGAAACAACGGCCTTCACATGGATGTAATTTTTTGGGCTGATCAAAACCTGTTTATCGAAATTCATAAAAGTGATATTCGGTATGCCATTGACAAAGAATTTAGAGCTAATGGTGTTGAGTACCCTTACGATCAAATGGATATTCACCTGGATCAAAGATCATTAGATGCCATTTCGGGCAATAAAAAGTAGCTCATCCTCTTTTTAAATTTTGAGGTGAAAGCAGCCTTTCTTTTTTCTATATTGTACTGAAAAACAACCCTTTTTAGACATGGTGAGAACTATTTTCATTCTCCTAGCCGTTACCATTTCGGCCGGAATTACAGCTTTGGCTTACTATATTCACATTAATTGGATTTATTTATTCGTCCTCTTTGGTCCTTTGATTCTGCTAGGATTTAGAGATATGATTCAAACAAAACATGCCATTAAAAAGAACTTTCCCGTAATTGGAAACTTAAGGTATTTTTTAGAATCCATCTCACCTGAAATTCAGCAGTATTTTGTGGAACGAAGAACTGACGGTGCCCCCATTGATAAAAATCAACGAGCAGTCATTTATCAGCGCTCTAAAAATGTTGGATCCACCCATCCTTTTGGAACTGAGGAGAATGTTTATGCAGAAGGATATGAATTCATCACGCACTCACTTTATCCGGTACATGTGCATGAAGAACCCCGTGTCACCATTGGAGGAGAAAAATGTCAACAGCCTTATTCGGCCTCACTTTACAATATTTCAGCAATGAGTTTTGGATCCTTGAGTAAAAATGCCGTTATGGCTCTAAATCGAGGAGCAAAAAAGGGAAAATTTTACCACAATACTGGCGAAGGAGGAATTTCACCTTATCACCTTGAAGGGGGAGATTTGTGTTGGCAAATTGGAACTGGATATTTTGGTTGTCGAAATCAAGATGGAAGCTTTAGCGATGAAAAATTCAAAGAGGGAGCAAGCCGACCTGAGGTGAAGATGATTGAAATTAAACTGTCACAAGGAGCTAAACCTGGTCATGGAGGTGTTTTACCCGGAAAAAAGAACACCCCTGAAATTGCTAAAATAAGAGGTGTTGTAGCCGGAACCACCGTTCTTTCACCACCCTCCCATTCTACTTTTTCAGATCCAAAAGGTTTGTTGGAATTTGTAAGTCACTTAAGAGAATTATCCGGCGGAAAACCAGTTGGATTTAAGATGTGCATTGGTAAACCTGAGGAATTTGAAGATATCTGCAAAGCCATGATCGAGAGTAAAGAATATCCTGATTTCATTTCAATTGACGGCGCCGAAGGAGGAACTGGAGCTGCGCCATTAGAATTTGCAGACCACATGGGAATTCCATTGTTTGTTGGATTGGTCATGGCAGATAAATTGTTGAAGAAATACGGCTTAAGAGACAATCTCAAAATCATTGCATCCGGTAAAATATTTTCAGGCTTTGAAATGATAAAGGCTATCTCATTAGGAGCTGACCTTTGCCAAACTGCCCGAGCTATGATGCTCTCCATTGGTTGTATTCATGCACAATTGTGTAACACTAATACCTGTCCTGCTGGAGTTGCTACGCAAGATAAACGCTTAATGAAGGGATTAAATGTGACTGATAAAAGTGAAAGAGTCTACAATTATCACCACAATACCATTCATGCCTTTTTAGAGTTAATGGGAGCCACAGGTGCCAAACAACCGGAAGATTTAAATCCTGATAATTTAATGCGCATGGCCGAAGATGGAGACATGCAAACCATGGGAGAAATCATCAACTCCTGGCATTCCATTCAAAAATTAATGGGTGAAGAACTCCGTCATAAGGAAAATGCTTTTGGTAGATAAAAGCAAAACCTGTCCCTAAAAAACCGTCTACTCACCCATCCGATCAGATAAATCAATATTTTAACCACAAATAGGGGGTTCTTTTTATCTTTAATCGACTAAAGGAAAAGAAATTACATTTACTCTGATGAAACTGGGAGAAGTATATCGTTTTTTATGGGTACCGCTTTTATTATTTTGTGGTATTTCCTTTGCATCTGATGCTCCAAAACCAACTAAGGTTAATTCGGTTTTAGCCAACTTTTTTGTCTCGGACACAGTAGGTTGTGCTCCCTTAATTACACAATTCACGAATATTTCAGAGGTGTCAGGTGAAATTGCCTTAATTAACTGGGATTTTGGAGACGGTGAAAGTAGTACAAATGAAAATCCATGGCACATTTACGAAAGCAGTGGTGTTTATAGCGTTACCCTTTCCGTTACTACTGCCGATGGCGATTTTTCTTCAGTTACCAAAGTAGTTCAAATTACCATTTTTCCGAAGCCAGAAGCCAACTTCAGCTTCACACCCAATAATCCTGAAACTGGTGTTGAGGTAGAGTTTTCGGATCTTTCATCTTATCCCGAATACTGGATTTGGAATTTTGGAGATGGAACCACTTCGACTGATCAAAATCCAACCCACACTTATAACGAGGCAGGGAACTATAAAGTGAGTTTGGTAGTTGGAAATGATTCCTGCTCGCACACCATTAGTAAAAATATCATCGTTACTGAAGACATCATTTTTTATGTTCCCAACACTTTCACTCCAAACAATGATGGAATGAATGATCAGTTCAAACCTATTATTTACTCTGGTATTGATCCGGCCTGGTATAGTTTTACTGTTTTTGATCGGTGGGGAGGAATTGTTTTTGAAACAGATAGCCCCGACATGGGTTGGGATGGTCCTTATAAATCTTTTGGTAATGTTCAGGATGGAATTTACATATGGCGAATTGAATTCTCAAATGTCAATGATGACATCCGATACGAACACTATGGCCACGTAGTGGTTCTCAACTAAGCTTTTTAGTACTGCTTGACGAAAAACTGCTCAATTCTTTTCTTGAAAGGGAAATATTTTAGGTATCTCATCAATTTCTTTTTCCCTGATCCTAATCACAAAAAATAGCGGTAAAATTTATTCGTATATTTTGAGTGGCCTTAAATAACCCATTCATTATGAAAAAGCTATTTCTTTTATTAGTTCTTGCTGCAAGCTCAGTCTTTACAAAAGCACAAGATACAATCACCATTACTACCTGGAACATTGAACATTTAGGTAGTTCAGGAAGAGGTTTAGGTGGAATTGGAAAAGGGAACCTTCCGCTGCGAAAAAGTGACGACTTTAAAGCAATTGCCTCGCTCATCAAAACCAGCTTACAATCAGATATCATTGCACTACAAGAAATTGCCCTTTCCGATACCACGAACGGCAGAGAAAGTGATCAACTTGATTCTTTAGTTAAATATTTGGGGAGTGAATGGAAATATGTTCTGGGAACCCGGGGTGCCGGAGATATTTTGGGGTCTCAAGTTCATAATATGCAAAATGCCTTTTTATGGAACAGTTCTAAAGTTCACCTAATTGAGTCCTTTACTATGGATTTTGAAAACATAAAAATTGGCAAAAATGCATTTGATCGACATCCTTTAGTAGGCTACTTTGAAGCCATTAAAAAAGGAGAAGAAAATCAGACAGACTTTTTGTTGGTCAATGTTCATCTAAAATCGGGACAAAATAATGATGAAAACCATTTAGGGGCCATGGTGATTATTGAACAAAACCTAAAGGATTATCTCAAAGATCACGGTATCAAAGAATCCGATAAAGTAATTTTAGGTGACTTTAATGACAATCCTTATGACGAACGGTATTTTGACTTGCTTTATCGTTATATGGAACATCGCAAATATGTTGATTTAGTGACCGAAGATTTGGGAGCAACCCGAATGGATGATGACCTCAAGAGCATCATTGATCACGTTTTGGTTAATTCTTCCTTCAAAAATGAAATGGTAGAGGTTAAAGCCAAAAGGTACTTCCCCACTTCTGATCTCGCAGAATGGAGAAAAATATACAGCGATCATTTTCCTATTTCTATTGAAGTAAAAGTTAGAAAAGATGGAGATGTGGATTAGGTTTTAGCTTTTCTATTTTAGCCCTTTTATAATCTTTCTTTTTTGAAGATTTATCCTACTTTCAAGGTATTTCCAAACAAAAAACACACCTACAAAGCTGTAACTTTTACAGTTCAAAGATGTTTATGGATTTAGAGACCAAACAAAATGTCTTCAACAACCTAAAACCTACTCAACCTATGAATTGGAGTCTTTCCAAGAAAATTCTCTTCCGACTTTTATTTAGCTATCTCTTTTTATACACCATGTCCATCCAGTTTGTATTGAGCGATTGGTTGGACTCCCTCTGGGAAAGTTTAACGCTCTGGTTTGGAAATCAGGTGTTGGTTTTAAGCGAGCCTTTAGTGTACAATGAAACCGGAAGTGGTGATTCGACTTATGACTACATTCTCAACCTCCTAATGGTGATTATTGCGGTTGTTGTTGCTACCATTTGGTCTTTGTTAGACCGAAAACGAGAGAACTATCAAAAACTACTGGACTATCTTGTCATTTTGGTTCGTTATTATTTGGCTTATCAAATGATTCAATACGGTTTTGCCAAGGTGTTTTGTTTACAATTTCCCGAACCTTCACTCCATCGTTTACAACAACCACTCGGAGAATATAGTCCAATGGGATTAGCCTGGGCCTTTGTGGGTTATTCAAAAGGTTTTGAAATTTTGACGGGATCATTGGAGCTACTGGGTGGAACTTTATTACTGTTTAGACGAATTCAAACACTCGGAGCTCTTGTCACCTTTGTGGTCATGAGTAATGTGGTTGCGCTCAACTTCTTCTATGACATTCCGGTTAAATTGCTCTCTTCTCAGCTGACTTTGATGTGTTTGTTTTTAATGTTGATGGATCGTAGACGTTTAATCAATGTTTTCTTCAAAAATCAAACAGCGGAGCCATTAGAAATTCGGCCGGTTTTTACCAAAAAAAAATGGCGAATTGCCAAAAATGTTGTGAAGTGGCAAGTTATTCCTGTCTTTATAGGTTATACTATTTACATCATGTTCGGATATCGGGCAGAGATGGCTGCCTGGTTTAAAGGTTGCCCAACTTGTGGTGATTATACCGTTACCTCTTTTGTTCATGGAAATTTAGTTGAAGAACAAAAAAAGGAATGTGACCAATGGCAATCGATACAGGTATGGGATGAACAAAACCTCTCCGTTGAAACCTACTGCGATGATAATATCGATTTTGAATATATTGTCTATCCAGATTCCAATCAACTTATTCTCAACTATCCCGAAAGAAGCCGAAAATTCATCTTTGACTATTCGTTTGAAGCAGAAAAAGGAATTCGTTTTAACGGGCGATGGAGAAAACAAAACCTCCGCGTTATCTGTGATGAATTAAAAGCTGAGGACTTTCCTCTAATGCAAGGAGAATTCAGATGGATTAACGAGTTTCCCGATAATCGTTAGATTGATTGAAACGATCCGGTTGGCAAACTAAAAATTCCTATCTTTAATCCTCCCTTTTTCAATGCCGGAATTGGGAAAAATCAATTGAACATGCTTACACCGGAATCGGATAAAAAACTCTTTTTACTTGACGCTTTTGCTTTGATTTATAGAGCTTATTATGCCTTTATCAAAAATCCAAGAGTCAATTCAAAAGGACAAAACACCTCTGCGGCCTTTGGGTTTACAACTGCCATGATGAACATCATCAAGAGTGAAAAACCTACCCACATTGCAATTTGCTTTGACGCTCCAGAGGAAACTAACCGAGCTGCTGAGTTTACCGATTACAAAGCCAACCGGGAAGCCATGCCAGAGGATATTGCCGCTATGATTGAGCCTATTAAGGAAATCATTGAAGCTTTTAACATTCCTATTTTGATTAAGCCAGGCTATGAAGCAGATGATATTGTTGGAACAATTGCTAAAATGGCCGAAAAAGAAGGTTTCACCACTTATATGATGACACCGGACAAAGATTATGCTCAATTGGTTTCAGATAACATCTTTATGTACAAACCTGGCCGAGGTGGAAAACCTGCAGAAATTTGGGGAATTCCAGAAGTACAGGAGAAGTTTGAAGTTGAACGACCAGAACAGGTTATTGACATTTTAGGTTTATGGGGAGATGCAGTAGATAATATTCCGGGAATTCCGGGAATTGGAGAAAAAACGGCGAAAAAGTTAGTAGGACTTTATGGCTCAGTTGAAGGATTGATTGAGCACTCACACGAACTAAAAGGTAAGCAAAAAGAGAATGTTGAAACCTATGCAGAGCAAGGTTTAACCTCCAAAATGTTGGCGACTATTATTCTTGATGTTCCCGTTGAATTTGAACCAGAAAAATTGGTGTTAGAAACACCAAATAAGGATAAAATAAAAGAAGTTTTCACCAAGCTGGAATTCCGCACCCTGGCTAAACAGGTTTTAGGAGAAGAAATTATCATTCCAGTTGGGCAAAAAGCCGAAGGACAGTTGGATTTATTTGCTGGACCAGCGATTGAAACAGCTGCGCAAGAATCAAATGATGGTAACTTAAAAACCATTGCTGATGTCGAGGCCGATTATAACATTGTTGTTTCTAAAGAGAATCGTCAGGAACTTTTAAAGTTGTTGTTGGAGCAAGATTCGGTTTGTTTTGATACGGAAACTACGGGAGTTGATCCTATTTCGGCTGAAATTGTTGGAATGTCTTTCACCTTTAAGGAAGGAACGGGTTATTACGTTGTTTGTAATGAAAATGAGCGGGAAGAGAGCGTTCAGGACTTTCGCGATTTTTTCGAAAATGAAAAAATTGAAAAAATAGCTCACAACATCAAATACGACCTTAAGATCATTGAAAAATATGGTGTAGAAGTAAAAGGACCTTTGTTTGATACCATGATTGCCCATTACCTCATTACTCCTGAAGGAAAACACGGAATGGACTATTTAGCTGAGTTGTATTTGAAATATCGTCCAATTTCCATTGAAACCTTAATTGGTAAAAAAGGGAAAAACCAAAAAAGCATGGCCGATGTCGATCCAAAAGATGTGGTGGACTACGCTTGTGAGGATTCGGATATCACCTGGCAACTCAAGCAAATCTTTGAGGCAGAAGTTAATAAAGATCACCTAAAACACCTTTTCTACGAAGTAGAAATGCCATTGGTAAAGGTATTGAAGGATATGGAAATAGAGGGGATTAAGCTCGACGTTCCCGCCTTGGAGAAATTCTCTACTGAGATTGCAGTGGACATCGACAAACTCGAAAAAGAAATCAAAGATTTAGCTGGTAATCACGAATTCAATCTGGATTCACCACGTCAATTGGGAGAAGTGTTATTCGACCAAATGCAAATTGACACCAAGGCTAAAAAAACCAAAACAGGTCAATATAAAACAGATGAGCAAACCCTTTTGAAACTGGAAGGGAAACATGAAATTATTCCGCTCATCCTTAATTACCGATCACTCCGCAAATTGAAATCAACTTACATTGATTCACTGCCGGAAATGGTCAATGAAAAAACGGGAAGAGTTCATACCAGCTATATGCAAACCGTTGCAGCAACGGGACGTTTGGCCTCTAACAATCCAAACCTCCAAAACATTCCAATCCGAACTGAAAAAGGTCGAGAAATCCGAAAAGCCTTTATTCCAAAAGAAGAAGGTTATCAGTTGTTAGCATCCGATTATTCTCAAATTGAATTGCGAATTATTGCTGCTTTATCTGAAGATGAAAATATGATTGAGGCTTTTAAAGCTGGACATGACATTCATGCCGCTACAGCTGCAAAAGTATTTCACGTAGATGGAATTGAAAATGTAAGTCGTGATCAACGATCGGCGGCGAAGGCAGTAAATTTTGGAATTATTTATGGCCAGTCCGCATTTGGTCTCTCTCAAAACCTTGGAATTTCCCGTAAAGAGGCAAAAGAGATTATTGACAGTTATTGGGTACAGTATCCAAAGATGAAGCAATACATGTCCGATGCGGTTGAATTTGCTCGACAACACGGTTATGTTGAAACCATCATGAAACGTCGTCGATACCTAAAAGACATTCAATCGGCCAACGCCATTGTGCGAGGTTTTGCCGAACGAAATGCCGTTAATGCTCCTATTCAAGGATCTGCGGCAGATATTATTAAAGTGGCCATGATTCACATTCATGAGGAAATGAAAAAGCAGAATCTACAATCTAAAATGCTTTTACAGGTACATGATGAATTGGTTTTTGATGTAATTGAAGGAGAGAGAGAAATCATGGAAAAGCTAGTTAAAGAAAAAATGGAAGCAGCGGCCGATATTGGCGTTCCGTTGGATACTGACTACAAATTTGCTGGTAACTGGTTAGAGGCGCATTAAAGCATGAAATATCTCTGGGTCATATGCTTTTTAATTTCTGGAGTTTCTCTGGCACAGTTGTCAGATAAAGATCAGCATTATGTTGATTCTTTACTCAACATTACCACGGGAGATTTTCATGACATAACCAAAGTGGATGCATTTGACCTTTTGGCGATAAAGTACCGAAAACTAAAAGACTATAAACAGGCTACTACCTATTTCCAACAAAGTCTTCAGCTCAATGAAAAGTTAAATGACAGCGTTGCCTTTGCCTATTCTCACTACGATTTAGGGGTTACTTATTACCGTATGCGGGACTATGATGAAGCATATGATGAGTTTTTGGCCTGCCTTCAAATCAGTGAAATCATTCCTTTTCAAAGGGGAATAGCCATTAGTCTCAATTCACTTGGGCTTATCTCCAAACGAAAGGGGAATTTAGACGAGGCGCTTCAATATTATTTGAGAAGTTATGAAGTGCGAAATGCCATGGGAGATAAAAAAAGTTTAGGCACCCCTCTAAACAATATTGGGAACATTTATGATGAAAAAGGAGATTATGCCAATGCCTTTGTTTATTACAAAAAAGCCATTGAAATTGAAGAAGAACTTAAGGACATCAGAGGACTTTCAATAACCACCACTTACTTTGGTAATTCTTATAAAGATCAAGGGAATTATCCCAAGGCCATCCACTATTTTCAACAAAGTTTGGGTTATTACAGGCAACGCGGAGATTCTTCCAAGTTAAAATATCCCTTAAACGGCTTGGGATTAGTTTATCGACGAATGGGAGAAAATGACAAAGCCATCCGTTACTATCAAAGGGCACTTGAAATCAATGAAGAAATTGAGGATCCCGAAGGAATTGCAGCATCTTGTAACAATTTGGGACTGGCATATAATAAAACCGATCCAAATAAAGCAATTGATTTTTATAACAGAGGTTTAAAAATCTCACAAGAAATTAATGATGTTCCCACCATTGCGGCACTTCAAATTAATCTTTCCACTTCCTACTATGCCAAGGGAGATTACCAAAAAGCTCTGGATTACGGTAGACAAAGTCTTGAAAATGCCCGAAAATCTGAGTCATACAACTATATCACGGATGCTTTGGCTACCACTTTTTACTCTTCTTTTACCTTGGAGAAGTTAGACGAATCAAAGAACTTGATTTTGGAGTTAATGCAATTGAGAAATAAGGAAATCCAAATTAACCTTCCGCTTTTGGCAGAGAAAGAAAAAGAGCTTTATTTTGAAATCATTCGTAGCGATTATGAACTCTTTTACGACTATGCTTTGTCTCAAAAGCACAAAATGCCGGAAATCACGGACCAGGTTTATGACAACGTTCTAGTCACCAAAGGCCTATTATTAAAGAGTTCAACTGCCATGCGAAATGCCGTTTTATCATCAAAAGATAGTACCCTCATGGACTCTTATCACGAATGGATTGAGCTGAAGAAGAAAATGGCCGAAAACTTTGGAATTGAAAACATTGAAGAGCTAGAAGACAGAGCCAATGAACTGGAAAAAGGTTTGGTAAGAGCATTTAACGAATTCTCTGGTTTAAGGATCGAAGACCACGGTTGGAAAGACGTTCAAGCTGGACTGGAAAAAGGTGAAGCAGCCATCGAATTTGTTCGTTTTTTACATCAGGAAAACTTTTGGGTGGATTCCCTAAAACATGAAGTTTATTGTGCTTTGATTATTCAAAAGGATTATGAACATCCCAAAATGATTGAACTCTTTGACGCTTCGGAATTGGAAGAGGTTTTGGGGAAATATCCTGGAACCAGTGCCACTTATATTGAGCAAAACTATGGTAGTAAAAAACAAAAGAAGTCAGAGTTATACAATTTGATTTGGAAGCCCATGGAGAAGAATCTAAAGGGTGTCTCCAAAATTTATATCTCTCCTGACGGGCTTTTACACAAAGTATCTTTTGCAGCTTTAGCCAAGAATCAAAAGGTCTATTTATCTGATTTGTATGAAATCAAAAACATTACCTCAAGTAGTTTAATTGCGAATGCCAAAAAACATCAACTCAGTCCTGATACTGAAGTAAGTCTATTTGGAGATATCGTTTACAATACAGATAGCAGCTCAAAAGAAATCTGGAATTATTTAGAAGGCACTCGCAAAGAGTCAGAGGAAATTGTTCAAATTCTGGAAAATGCCCACAAAAAGGTTAATTATTACCATTTAAATCAGGCAACTGAAGAGCAATTTAAAAGTGTTGCCAGTCAATCGGATATTTTACACATTGCCACTCATGGTTTCTTTTATCCTGAAGTGGATCATTATTTAGATGAGTATGTTGATCGGGAAGAGTCTTCATTAGATTTAGTATTCCGAGGCGGACGACAAGGATACGGTTCCATTAAGTTTGTTGAAAACAGAAATCCTCTGATGCGATCGGGATTGGTCTTTGCCGGAGCCAACGATGTATGGTCGCAAGAATTACCAAAAGGATCAAATGATGGCGTTTTGACTGCTGCAGAAGTGGCAACCATTGACATGCGAAAAACCGATTTGGTTGTGTTGTCGGCTTGTGAAACAGGATTGGGAGACATTAAGGGCTCGGAAGGTGTTTATGGCTTACAACGTTCCTTCAAAATGGCAGGAGTTCGTTATATCATCATGAGTTTGTGGCAGGTTCCCGACAAAGAAACGGCTGAGTTCATGACCATTTTCTATCAAAACCTCACTCAGTTTAATGATATTGAAGTGGCCTTTAGCGAAACGCAAAAACTCATGCGTAAAAAGTATGATCCTTACTATTGGGCAGCTTTTGTACTGATTCAGTAAACAAAATCAATAAAAACTGATTCTTTTAAAATATCGGGTGACGTCATCCGTCTAACCTACTAAACGTAAGTTATGTCCAGGTTCCTCATAGTCCTATTTGTTATTATCGCCATTAGTGGTTTATTAGAATGGTACACCTTTGCTGGTTTACGATCTCGATGGAATAATTGGTCATCCTGGTTAAAAATAACCACGCAGGTGATCTATTTTGCTTTAATGGCATTGGCTATTATTTCACTGATTTCAATGTTTGGTTTTGGAGGTTTTGGAAAAGCCGCCCGAAACTTTTTCTTCTCGTTTGTGATGTTTAACCTTTTTGTAAAGCTCACTTTTGCAGCTTTTTTATTCGGAGACGACATTCGACGTTTTTTTATCTGGATAAAACAAATGATTCAACCTGCCACAGTCGCCACTGAAGGCGGAATTAGCCGATCGGATTTTATGGTGAAAGCCGGATTAATTGGAGCTTCAGTTCCTTTGGTTTCACTTTCATACGGAATGATTAATGGGGCCTATAATTATAGGGTACGAAAAACTTCTGTTCAATTACCTAAACTTCCAGCTGCCTTTGAAGGTTTAAAAATTGTCCAAATCTCAGACATTCATGCCGGAAGCTTTTATGATAGGGAGGCCGTTAACAGAGGTATTGACATGATATTGGAACAGAAACCAGATTTGATCTTTTTTACGGGAGATTTAGTAAATGATTCGGCCGATGAAATGGATGACTACAAAGACATTTTTGCCCGATTAGAAGCTCCCTTAGGCGTTTACTCCATTTTGGGGAATCATGACTATGGGGATTATACCGAATGGGAGAGTGAGGAAGCTAAAGCGCAAAATTTAGAACGCTTAAAGATGATACATGCCGAGATGGGTTGGAGATTGTTATTGGACGAACATGTTTACCTGGAAAAAGACGGTCAACAAATTTGTTTAATTGGTGTTGAAAACTGGGGAAAAGGGTTCCACCAACAAGGTGATTTAAAAAAGGCGCACGAAGGTTCTGAGGGACCAGTAAAACTACTACTATCTCATGATCCAACGCATTGGGACGAACAGGTGAGAAAGGACTACAAAGACATTGATATTACCTTTAGTGGACATACACACGGTGCCCAAATGGGAATTGAAACTGGTGGATTTAAATGGAGTCCAATATCACTTCGTTACAAAAAATGGGCAGGCTTATATCAGGAAGAAAATCAATACTTATACATTAACCGTGGATATGGATTTCTCGGTTATGCCGGCCGTTTAGGGATTTTGCCAGAAATAACGGTAATGGAACTAACTACCTAAGTAGTACTTTTCATTTCCTTTAAGGAGGGTATAAACCGCCATATCATCAAATGCTCCTCTTACATAAACTCTATCCTTGAAATGAGCTTCTTTGACAAATCCCAATTGCTCCATTAAATAAATGGCGCCCCTATTATTGGGTGAAACCTTGGCTTCAATGGTATGCAAATTCATCGTTTCTAATCCAAACTGAACAATCAAAGAAACGGCCTCCAGAGCAATGTTCTTACCCCAATAATTCACATCCAACTCCCCTCCTATTTCTGCTCTTAAATTGTATGCATCAATACTATTAAAACCACAAGTTCCAACAATGGCCTCGTTCTCACGTAAAACTCCTGCCCAACCAATGGCCATTCTATTTTTATACGCTTCGTTGGTTTTTTCTATCAATGCTACAGCCTCTTCCTCTGTTTGCATGGTAGGGCGTGGAATAAATTGATTTACTCTTCCGTTAGCCCGCATCGCCAGAATTTCTCTCGCATCTGAAAGACGAATATCTCTTAAGGTTAAACGGGAACTGCTAAGAATAGGATACTGCTCAAAAATGGATTCATTTATGGTCATATCATGGAATTTTAGATCGCCTTAAATTTACGGCCAAAACCCTCAAAAAACAGATTTATTCAACCAAATCAGAATAATACTCAATATTCCTTATTACAAGACGATTGGCCTTACCCTCAGTAAAATATGTTTTACGAATCCAATTACCTTTTTCGTCATATTCGTAGGTTTCTTCTCTTTCAAAGGTCATTTCACTTCGGTAGGTAGATACAACAAGTTGACGGCTCATTAATCCTGACTCATTATAAAAATAACTCACTACTTCATAAGGTTTGTTCATTTCTCTAAACCAGTTGTCAAAAACTTGCTTCTCTACAATTCTCCCCAAAGAATCCTTTTTAAACTGCTCAATTCTAACCGCATTTCCAGTAGAATCATAGGTGATCATTTCTTTTAAGTCAATGGCATCTATTATGAGATCGATATCATCAAAAATGGAATATTCAAAGTTCTTCTTTTCAATAGCTCCCCTCATATCTGGAGCAACAGCCAACTCAGTTTCTTCATAAACAAACTGTCTGCTTTTCCACCACTTCCCATCAGTT
>JAKSBJ010000366.1 GCA_022361195.1 Flavobacteriales bacterium | reverse complement strand
TTTCCGGCCCCAGTAATACCATTGCTCCGATCCCGGCGACAAAGACTGGTACCAGTGATTGAAGATCATGTCGAAATCGTAGTTCTTGCGGCGGCGTTCGTATTGCGCCGCATCCACCAACCGCAGGCTGACCCGAACACCCAACCGTTTCAGGCGGGCGGCATAGTTGACAGCCACCGCTTCATCCGACGGATCATACATCAGGATTTCGAATTCCAGTTTCTGACCATCGCCGCGTTCCAGCACCTGATCCTGACCCATTTTCCAGCCTGCCGATTTCAGCATTTTCAGCGCCTGCACCAGCACCCGCCGCCGGGCCCGACGATCGGTCATGACCGGCGGGGTTGCGGGGGTATCCAGCACGGCGGGTGACAATTCGGCAAGATGCGGTTCCAGCAAGGCCCGCACCCCGTCCGCCGCCGGGCCCGGTCGCGCCGCCAGGTCGGAATTCTGGAAAAAGCTCGTATTCCGCTGAAATGCGCCATGCAGCAGATTGCCGTTCACGAAGTTGAAATCCAGCGCCAGACCAAGCGCTTCACGCACCCGGGCATCGGCGAACAATGTCCGCCGGGTATTGAACACCATGGCCTTCATGCCCACGGGCCGTTTCACCGGAATCTGGTGCAGCATAACCCGCCCGGATACGACATCGGGGAAGGTGTATTCCCGCGCCCAGCGCCCGGCGTCGGTTTCAAACCGCATATCGTGATCCCCGGCCTTGAAGGCCTCGAATTGCGTATTCTTGTCCCGGAAATAGCGATACTGGATCCGGTCAAAATTGAAGTGTCCCTGAAGGATCGGCAGGTCGCGGCCCCAATAATCATCGCGGCGGCGCCAGGTAATGCTTTCCCCCACCCTCAGCTTATCGACCTGATAGGGGCCCGTACCGGGAATCGGATCCAGGCTGGTCGCCTCAAAATCCCGACCAGCGAAATAGTGTTTCGGCAGAACCGGCATCAAGCCGAGAATCAGCACAAGCTCCCTGTCTGTTCCATCGAGATGAAATGTCACGGTTCGTTCATCAGGCGTTTCAACCTTGAGTACCTTCTTGTAGTAGCTGCGGT
>JAKSBJ010000032.1 GCA_022361195.1 Flavobacteriales bacterium | reverse complement strand
CTGGACTGGGAAAACCAGACATCCTTAAAGAATAAATTCAAAGATCAAACCGAAGTTTTGATTAGAGCTAGGGAAGCATCAAAATTACTTGGAGCTACTCCATTGAATCGACCGGAAGATATAGAGATTGATCCTATAACGGGTAATGTGTTTGTTTCATTAACCAATAACAAAGGTAAAGGTGACTTTCATGGTTCAATTCTAAAAATAGAAGAAGCAAATGGGACTTACGATTCCTTGTCATTTAAAGCTTCGACTTATAAAGCTGGGGGAGAAGAGAATGGATTTTCTTGTCCTGATAATCTGGCTTTTGACTTAGCAGGGAATTTGTGGATGACTACGGATATCTCTGGAAGTGCAATGAACAAAGAAGAAGGGCCTTACATGCCTTTTAAAAATAATAGTTTGTTTGTGATTCCAAGATATGGGAAAGAGGCAGGAAAAGTTATTAGGGTCGCCTCAGCTCCTAGAGATGCCGAATTTACCGGGCCATGGTTTTCCCCAGATGGAAAGACCTTGTTTTTGAGTGTTCAACATCCAGGCGAACAAACAGCGGATTTAGATAACCCTACAAGCAAATGGCCTTTCGATGAAGATGGTGTCCCAAAACCTGCAGTGATTGCAATAACAGGTGATTTAATAGAAAAAATGAATAATCTGAATCAAATTGAAGGTGAGCTGAATTAAAAACCATTGTCAATGACTAGAATAGGGATAATAACAGTAAGTGATAGGGCAAGTATTGGAGCTTATGAAGATTTAAGTGGTAAGGCAATAAGTAATACACTCAATGATTATTTAATTTCTGAGTGGGAAGAGGTGTACAAAATTGTTCCGGATGAACAGGATGAAATAGAGAAAACCATCATTGATATGGCAGATCATCAAAATTGTTGTTTGGTCATTACCACCGGAGGTACTGGTCCAGCAAAGAGGGATGTAACCCCCGAGGCTACTGAAGCCGTTTGTGATCGTATGATGCCTGGTTTTGGAGAGCTGATGAGGGCTGAATCTTTAAAATATGTGCCTACGGCTATTCTTTCAAGACAAACTGCGGGGCTCAGAGGAAGCAGTTTAATCATTAATCTACCTGGAAAACCCAAGTCTATTAGAGAATGCTTGGATGCTGTCTTTCCGGCAGTGCCCTATTGTATTGATTTAATGGATGGGCCTTATTTGGAATGCAATGACGAAGTGATAAAGGTCTTTAGACCGAAGAATAAATAAAAATGCAGGATTAAGGACCAAAAAGGCCGATTTCAATCCTTGATTTTTTTATTCGATCGGAACTGGTGACCATCGGGGTTCATACACATTTTTAGCATCCAATTGAACACCATTTTGAGCTTCGGTTATGGAATAACGGGCTAGCCCACCTTTTCTGTTTAAATCACCAATTTCAAACAGAACATATTTCCCATCGGGTGATATTGACAAGCCTGAGACTTCTTTCCGAATTCCTTTTACTTTAATCTTATCTGAGCTATTGTTATTGAAATCATATACATTTCCACTTAAAAAAACCAATTTTGTTCCTGTAAAATCCCACAATGGCATGTCCTCATTCTCTTTGATTAATTGGTTGTTTGATCCATCTGCTTTAATCGTGTAGGCATGAGTGTATGAGACTTTATCTTCATCATACCTCCATGTTTTTGTGTAAGCCAATACAGGAATTCCATCATCCGGTAAAACTGGATTCCAATTTAGCTCTTCATACCAAAATTGATCAGTTGGAGGAGATGAAACCAAGATGTTCAAATCTTCTTCCTTTAGTTTATTTCCAGAGGTAATGATAGACTCCAGAGTGGTCATTTCAACAATGTATAGGTCCGTATTAAATTGGGTCAAATTATTGTTGTTGTTCCCAATATTTGAATTCCCAGTCATTAAGGAAATTGCAACATATTTGTTATCGGGAGAAATGGCTATTGAACGTACATCTCGACCAAAATCAGAAAGTTGAATGGCTTCTTTTGTTTTCACATTTACTCTCCAGGCTTCCCAAGCTGTTTCTTTTGGACCTTTTGCTGAAGCATAATACACGTATTCAGCATCAGGTGACCAACATACATAACCTGAAATTGGGCCGGCGTCTGTCAATTCTATTGAGTTGGTCCCATCCGAATCCATCATCCAGATTTTTTTTGTATCACCATAAGCTATTTTATAATCGGGTAGATTTGTCTTTACTTCTTCTAATAGTTCTTCTTTGATTTCATTTTTTTTGCAGGAATTCAATGATCCCAAAATGAAGATCAAATAGATCATTTTTGTTACTCTCATTTTCATTCGGAATTTAATTTTTTAGGTGCAATAGCAAAGTACTCAGTTAAAGACGGGAATAGGGCTGATGAATAATTCCTAAACGAACCTCTCTTTTATCCTTTTATTCTGTTCCCTAGCATCTTATCGTAATTAGGATTGAGTTTCATTGGAACCCCTTTGCTAATCATGAAGTCAAGTGCCCCTTGCTGATGTGTATTTAATTTGTCTTCCTGTCCCGCATATTTGATGGCCCAAATTTGATAGATGTATTCATTCACAGCGGTTACCTTATCATAGTTGCCGTTTTCTTCTTTGTTTTGTACTGAAATATCATAGGTTCCGGCAGCAATGTCAGCTTCCATAAATGTGCGTAAGACTCCTCCTTCATTAAAAGAGAATTCACTGTCAAATCTGCTGTAAGCCTCAGTTATTGTATGAAACGTTTCTTCCCAAAGTGCATTCGCATTTTCAGGTCGCCAGGTAGAAGAAGATAATTTGTCAATTGTTAATGTACCATCAAAATCCTTTACATAAGGCCATTTATTTGTTTGCATACTCATAGCATATAGACCTTTGTTCTGCAAAGCTTGCGCTTCTGATATTTTATTGACCATTCGGAGATGTCCAGATACAAATAGCATATGTTGTGCAAGTCCATTGGATAAAACTACCTTATCTGAATCCAGTATACCGTCTTCATCTTGATCTAGAAAATTACTGAATAGCCTTACGGAATGCTCGAAGATTTCCTTGGCCGTAGTTCCTGAGGTTGAAACTCCGTCATTTGGTTTTTGATCGGTGGCGACAATGTAAAAACCATTTATTTCGTGTACATAAGCACACCTGCTTTTGAGATATGGTTCCAGTTCGGTTATTCTCTTTTCTTTTGAACATCCAAAAGTGGCTGTTGTCAATACTAAAAGCGCTAAAAGTTTAAATCGTTGGATCATCATACTATGTTTTAATTCGATTCGGATGATTATAGAGGTTCTATAGCTGTTCATCCTTCTTAAAAATGACGTTTAGGTTAAAAGTCGCCCCTATTGCCATGAAAACTGTGTATATGAATGGATGTAATGTGTATACTAATGAAGGAATTTAGGCATGAATTTGAAACTTCTAAAAACACAAAATCCCTTCAGACACCTGAGGGGATTTTGTTAAGAGATTGCTGTCTTTTTTTATAAAAAGCTGAATGGTAATAAATTAATAGATGAAACGCAATGGTTTCATCTATTCTTAATACTTAAGAAAAGTCAAATGGATTGTTTCAATTTCCTCATAGAAGTTACCATCGGTATCGTAAAAAGGCTTTGCATAGATGAACTTTTTATCTCTTTTTCCTACGGATTCTATGGTGTAGGTTAAAGCGTAAGGAAAGGTCAGTAACGGGTCATTAGCGATCATTGAAATTCGTTTATCATCTTCAAGACTCCAGTCAAATGTAGTGGTTCCCACCATTTGCTCATTCAAACTAATCAATGATTCACCTTCATTAAGTTTAAATCGACCATCATGAGTTTGAATGTCCCCTCCTCCCTCAAAATTAAGTTCTAAATAACCAACATTGTCTTTGCTCAGTGTATTCACTTCAATACCATTAGCATAGTTCACAACTGTTACTTGTTCGATTTTATATGCACCTGCTAATCTAAAATTTTCCTTTTCAATATTTTTTGTACAACCTACTTGAATTGAAAGTAGAATTAGAAAGCCAATTGTTTTTCTCATAAGGTGACGGAGGTTTTATCGTTCAAATATGTTAATGGCAAACCCAAGCTCGATTGTCAACTCTGACCACTTGGTAGTTACTACGTTTTCGTAACCATAGTCAACACCCGCTGAGGGGGTGTAATTATCAGTTGGGAGGTGGTTGTATACCGGTATTCCAATGCTATTAAGCGTCTTTCCACGAGCATCATCTTCTAAATCAGAAGCAAAAATGGGAGGGGTATAATTTATATTGCAAAAAGCAGCTATAGGAGATTCGAATAATGCAATCGATAAGCGTGTACTCAAGTAAGCCCTCCCCGAAAAAGTACGGTAAATCCCATTTAGGACAGCATCTTCTCCATAACTTACTGTTTTATTCAAGTATTGAAAGCCGGTGGAGAGCGAGTTTTCACCTAGAGAATATCCTATTCCTAGGGAAAAAGAGCCCCATTCATCCATTGGACCAAAACCGAAATACCCTTCAAAGTACCTTCTCTTTAGTTCAAACACCCTGGCAGTTCCGTTTTCAAAATCGAAAGATGTAGCGGACTTTGTTTTTGAAGCACCGAACTCAATCCAGCAATATGCTGCATGAAAAGCAACTCCGAAGCTCCTTGTAAATCCGTAGTTTAATTTCCCAACCGTGAAATCGCCTGCAGGACTAGGGGAACTCACAAAATAGTTCTGATAAGCCTGACTAAAGTCTTTAAATGACTTATAATTCATAAATGAAGGGCCGGCAGAAGCATGTATTGCTCCTCCCAGAATTTGGGTTCTGCCTGCAACAGTAATGGTGATTAATGTGGTCATCATTAATAATCTAATTCTCCAAAACATAATCCTAATTCTATTCCAATTTGACTTAGTTTAAATACGCGGTTTCGCTCAGCTGTTGTCCCATATATTTTAGTATACCCAAAACTTGGTCTCCAATAGGGCTTAAGGTATAATCCAATGTTATCTCCAAAAGGAATTCGAAGATTTCCATGAATGCCAATTGCAACCACTACCGGTTCATTCCTCCCAACCGTATTCCATTCATCCTCTAACGCGACCTTTTCACGTATCCTAAAACGTGTTAATTCTATCTCATATCCAATTTGAGCATAAGCAGGACCAAATGATAACCCTGTGCTAAATCCACTATTTCTTACAAGAATAGCCATATAAGTATTCTGCGCTGTTGGTGCTATTTCTCGTTGCCCCACCGTTGAAAACCTTCTGGTTCTGAATGAAAAATTATAGTACATATATTCTCCTAAAGGAGCGCTGAAGGACATAAAGTAACCTTTCGGAGCTTTTGTTTCGAGATACTGAGTATGCCCCTGACCGAATTCATTAAATCTATAGAAATCGAATTGCAAACCTCTAAGCTGATGTATCATTCTGGATTGATGGTATCCAATCTGAAAAATTTGAGTGAAGGAGTTGACATGAAATAAAATTGCGAACAACCCTAGAAATAGACTTTTATTCATAGTACTAAAGTTGATTTTACCATTAATCAAATGACAATGTTCGTACAGGTAAATGGAAAGCCAATGATAACTGCATATGATTGAAGTTGGTTTGTGGTACGAATTCAGCAACAGAACCTGAATAAGAAAAATCCAGAGAACCATTTACATAGCGAGCTTGTATTGATAAACCAAAGTCGTCTTCATCATCTTCCGAGAAAAAGAAGTATAATTCGGTTTCAGCCATGAAACTGCGACCAGTGTATACAAAATCTTTGTATTGTCTATTTCTCGGAATTCCTTTCATGCTTAACCAATTGTATTCATAAGTGGCACGAAGAACGACTAGATCTTCGATAATGTTGAAAAGCAGATGCCCACCCAAACCATATTCCCAATCACCAAAATGGTCTTTGTAGTATAAATTTTCTTGTCCGGGACCACCTCCCGTGTTTTTAAGGTTTAAATATTCAACCGAATTATTTTCATTATCAATTGTTCCTCTAAAACCTCCTTGTTGCAATTGTCCCCCCAAATAAATACCAACTCGGTTTTTAATCATTCCACCAAAAGACATCTTAAACCAAATATCATTTCCGAATTTCCCGCGTAACTTGGATTGAGAGAAGTTCTTGTCTGTATGTTTAAAGCGCCATTTTATCCCAGCTTTTGCTTGCAAATAACCTCCTACAACTCCCAATTCATAGCGTAATCCTGAAGTTGCCATGTTGAGATCATGTAATCCATTCGACTGATATTCGTTCCCACTCAGATAATGGTTAAATGTAAAGTCAGAAGCGTTAAGAACACCGCGATCATATGCGATTCTATTGGTGATATGGAAGAGTTGTGCGTGTGCATTATTCCAACTAAAAACAAGAACAAGTAATAGAGCTACGTAGTAGAATTTAGAAGTTCTGATTAACGAAGAGCATGAGATTTTCGATTTAAGACATGTCATGATTATTGCTTGTTTAGGATTTTGTATAATGTCAAATTATTTAGATTATAAATCCGAATCAAAGAAACAAACAGGCATACGAATTTGAAATAGGTAATTCTATGTATATTCTAAGCTATTAGCAGCTGGATTTAGGCCAAATTACCTATTCTGCCGTATTTTTAATTCTAAATACTTTTGGAGTATGATTAAGGGGCTATTTATTATCATTCTATTTTTTGCTTTTCTTTCCACCAGGAGTTTTGCACAATTCCATGTCTTTGATGAATACACACTGGAACAAGGCATGCCAGAAAATACAGGAAATGTCCTTTTTGAAGATAAAGATGGCTTTATATGGATAGGAACTCAGGCTGGAGTTACCAGATTTGATGGTTTAACCTTTAAAACATACGGGAACATTGGTTCGGAAGGCAAAGTGTTGACAAATAACATGGTAGAATCTATATACCAGGATAGTGACGGTATAATGTGGATAGGAACGAGAAAGGGCTTAAACAGACTTGATGCCGAAACCGATAGTATTACTCAGATATACATAGATGGAGCCATTGAAGGAGGAGACAACTTTATTAGATATGGTATGTATGATGATGGCAATTTTGTTTGGTTTTGTACGAATCGAAACCTCTATTCTATAGACAAAACCAGCATGAGTGTTGAACAACATAGTGATAACACTTCTCCAAAAGGTAGTTCATTATTCTATTCAGGTGGAACGTTATACTTTTCGTATGGTGAGGTACTTTTTACTTATCGAGAAAAGAAGTTGGTCAAACATTCCACCTTAGATTATCCGATATCAAGAATACAGGAAGTGGATCAAGAAATCATTCTGGCAACAACACAAGGTGCTTATCATGCCGACGGCTCTCGTTTTAAAAGAAAAGGTTTAGATGACGCTTATTTATTGTTTTTGGCTAGGGATAAAATGAATAAATTATGGATTGGAACCAAAGACGGCCTATTTGTTAATGATAAAGGCAAATTGTTTGATTTATCCAATAACTTTCCTGTTTCAAGTTGCTTTGGAGGCATTCAACTTGATTTTCTAGAGGATACAAATGATAATATTTGGATTGGTACCAGTAATGGAGTTATTTGTTTTAAACCCAACACTCAAAATATACGCTCTTTTACAAGGAATAATTCTAATCTACAGTTGCCCAGTAATCAGATAACGAGTCTCGCTCACGATAAACAAACCAAAAGTCTTGCTATCGGAACAAACAATGGGCTTCTATTGATAAAAGAAGGAGAAAAAGATGCTTTTGATTTTGACTCCCAACACGAAATACTGGAATCAAAGAGGATAAATTATGTCAAATACGTTGAAAGAGGCGAGTTATGGATAGGAACTGAAAGCGGGGAAATCTATCAGTACAAAAATTCTATTCTGAAAAAAGTGGATTTGACAAAAATATCTAAAAGTACTGCCAGAGGATTCATAAAATCGGTTAATACAATTATAGTAGCTCGAGCCAATGGTCTTATCACTATAGACTCGGAAAGCTTAATTGCTGAGCACCCAAAATGGCTGCATCCAATTACTTACACGGTAGGAATATATGAGAAAGATGATAACATTTTGGTTGCTCACTCTGAGTTTTTGTATGAGCTAGACCTTGTGAATCGTAAACAAAAGAAAATAGTTGATCACGAATTGCCATCCCCAATGGTCACTCATCTTCAAAGTTCTAAAGACCAAAAGTATAAGCTCTATTCAACAATATCCGGTGGCGCTTTTTCAATGCATTCATCAGGAGAAATTTCAAAACACTATCTGCCAGGAAAAAATGTTTGGTTTATGGGAGAAGGCAAACAAAATCGTTATTGGTTGGTCACAGATTATGGTATTTATGTTTACCGCGATTCAATTTATGCTCATATTACAGAAGCGGATGGACTTTTGTATCGCGATTTAAAAATGAATTCAAATGCCATGTTATCAAATGGTTGGCTTGTTGTTGGTAGTGAGAAAGGCGTAAATGCAATAAATACAAAGGACTATAAAGTGCCAGAATGGAACAGTAATATTCAGATCACTAACCTACACATAAACGGTAATCAGGCGTCACGTAACCTCATAAAGAATAACGAATTACATTTATATCCGTCTGACAAATCCGTAACATTCCAATTCGCTGCTCCAACTTATACAAATGCTCATTTGGTTGATTATACTGCTCATTTGAGTGGTTTTGATCAACATCCAAGGCACTACAAAGCCAATGAAAAATTGGTTTATTACAATACCTTTCTTCCCGGAAGGTATCTTTTGAGTATTACAGCAAAGAATGATAATGGGTTAGCTCTTCAAAAAAAGACGATATGGCTGGTAGTGCATCCAAGATATTACCAAACCTGGTGGTTTATTGTTTTAATGCTATTTCTAGTTATCGGAATAATTTATGTCACTATCCGCTTTAGAGAGAGAAAAAAGCGAAAAAAACTTGAAGATAAGCTAATGTTGTCGCAGTCTTTAGAGAATGAACGAAAGAGAATTTCGCGAGATTTACATGATACGATAGGTTCAGGTTTGACAAAAATCACTACCGATCTTGATATTATGGAGCTAAAATATAAACGGTCAGAAGGGGATGATTTGGCAGAAGCTCTCAATGCCACAAGGAATTACGCTCAGAAAACCATCATGTCTCTCCGAGAAACCATATGGACACTGGACGGTAAGCCTATCACCTTAAGGAATTTGAAACACCAAACATTACAATTTTTATCCGATTATTTTTCGAGTAATATACAGTTTAGGGTTCAAATAGCGCAACAGGATGAAAATATTGTGTTAACACCTATTGAGGCAATTAACTTGTTGAAAATCACACAGGAAATGGCTCAAAATGTATTAAAGCACAGTAGAGCAGATTTTTTTGAGATAATTATGGAAAACACTCCAGCTTATTTGACCCTTACCTTTGTAGACAACGGCATTGGGTATGATTCAATGAACACAGAAGGTCTTGGAGAAGGAATAGCCAATATCAAAAAAAGGTGTTTGGAAATAAGCGCTACTTTTACTAATTTATCGACAGATAAGGGCACAAAGTGCAGGATTGTTCTTGCCAACAGGAAAACTGTTTTTGATGAATGAAAAAATTAACGTTGGAATTGTAGAAGACAACGAAGAATTGCGTAAGAACCTAAAACATATTCTAGAGTTACTAGGTGAATTTCATATAATTTTTTCTTTGGATGATGGCAGTAAAGTGATGGACTGTTTGAAGCAAGGTAAAATACCTGAGGTTATTTTAATGGATTTGGAAATGCCTGTGCAGGATGGTATTCAAACTACTCGTTTGGTCAAAGAAAACTTCCCGGATGTCAAGGTGCTTATTCACACTGTGTTTGATGATAAAAGTCGTGTGTTTGATGCATTAAGAAATGGTGCAGACGGTTATTTGTTGAAAGGGGAGAAACCCAGAAAGATGCTAGAGTCAATTTTACAAATAAAAGAAGGACGCCTTCCGATGTCTCCCAACATTGCCTCTAAAGCACTAGCATTTTTTAAGGAAAGTGATATTAGCCAAACTACTAAAATAGAAGAGTATAAGTTGACCAAACGCGAGATGAGCGTATTGGAAAGGCTATGTTTAGGAAGTGCCTATAAGCAAATCGCCGATGAATTATTTATTTCCGAACGTACGGTAAATTCACATGTCAATAACATCTATAAAAAATTGAGGGTAAATAATGCAATATCTGCCAGCAACATTGCCTCAAAAAACAAGTGGTTTCAATAAATGTCCTTTATTCCTTCTTGGATATTTTTATTAATGGTGTAAGGTAAATTCGCTTGATTCGGATTATTTCATGATCCCGTCAAGAGTGAACCTTGACCAAACAAAATCCTGCACTCACTGCGTTCGCTTGAACAGATATCAACTTCGAATAATGGAGTTTGAGTTGGAGGGAGAGTTTTGAGGGAAGACAGTTTCTCAAGTGTAAGTCTATCGCTCTTGCTCAAGACTCACACTCAAAACTGTCTTGCGGAGAGAGGGGGATTCGAACCCCCGTTAGAGTTTCCCCTAAACACGCTTTCCAAGCGTGCGCGTTCAGCCACTCCGCCACCTCTCCGTAATGCTTTTTCCAAGCGGGCAGCAAATATAGTGATTTGTTCTAATTATTAATGTTTCTCGGCAATTACAGGAAAAATGAGTAATCTTGTTTATTATTGGACTTGAAACAAAAAGGGGCAGAATCAACATTCTGCCCCTTTTTTTAATATTTAAATCAATCTAGCTTTTCTTTAATCCTAGTTCAATCAAACGCTCAGTTAGGAATTCACCGGCAGTCATGTCCGAATAGGCTTTTGGATTTTCATCCGAAACACAGCTGTCTAAACAAGTCAAATCCATATCCGATCGTGGATGAAGGAAGAAAGGTGTAGAATAGCGTGGTGTGGTCCATGAAGCCTCGTCAGGAGTAATAACCTGATGTTGCGTAGATCGGAAACGATTGTTCGTTAAACGAGCTAACATGTCTCCAATGTTAATCACAATCTCGTCTTCTTTTGGACTAACCGGAATCCATTCACCATCTAACGACTGTGCCTGAAGTCCTTCCGCAGACCCACCCATTAATAGAGTGATAAGGTTAATATCACCATGGGCTGCAGCTCTTACAGCTCCTTCTGGAATCTGCGAGACATCTTGTACTGGATAATAATGTAATAGCCTTAAAATGCTATTCCCGTTGTGAATTTTATCATCAAAATACTTCTCTTCCAACCCCAAATATACAGCAGCAGCTCTTAGCAGGTTACGCCCGGTATTTTCAAAAGTGGAATAAACCTGTTTGGTCACTCTTTCAAAGTCCTCAATTACATCTGGAAAAATGTTATCAGCATATTCTGCTGCAATAGGATCACCGTCTTCCACAACCTGGCCAATGTGATAGAATTCCTTTAAATCCGGAACATCTTTTCCTTTGGCGCTTTCCTTGTTTTTAGAGATATAACCTCTCTGCCCGTGATTACTTTCGTCTTCGTATCGACGTTTTACATCATCAGACAAAGCAAAGAACTTTTTGGACACATCAAATAACTGGGCTTTTAGCTCTTCAGTTACACCATGGTTACGCACAATGGCGAATCCCATGTTGGAAAAAGAATCTCCAAATTCCTGAACAAATTTTGATCTGGTTTCCTCATCTCCCTGGCTGTAGTCCAGGTAATCAACAACGGCAATTTTATTTTTATCCATACTTAAGCTATTTTCAGCCGGGCCATCTTAGATCCGGCGAATTTAGATTTGGTGTATTTCAAAGTAACTTTGAATTCTTTGGTCTCCTTTTCGGATGGAATTTCAAACATTGCATCATTCAAAATGGCTTCACAAATTGATCGAAGTCCACGAGCCCCCAATTTGTATTCCATCGCCTTTTCTACAATAAAGTCAAGCACGGCCGAATCAAATTTAAGATCAACCCCATCCAAACTAAATAGGTGGATGTATTGCTTGATTAAAGCATTTTTAGGCTCGGTTAAAATACGGCGAAGTGCTTTTTTATCCAGTGGATTCAGATGTGACAATACAGGCATTCTTCCAATCAACTCTGGAATTAATCCAAAATCTTTAATGTCCGAAGGAATAATGTATTGCAACAAATTTTCCGAGTCTGGTTTCTCATCATTTTTAGGAGCAAAACCAATCATGTTGGTGTTTACTCTTCTTCCAATGATCTGCTCAATTCCATCAAAAGCTCCTCCTGCAACAAATAAGATGTTTTTGGTATTCACCTTGATCATCTTTTGCTCAGGATGCTTTCGTCCTCCTTGTGGTGGAACATTTACTTCTGTTCCCTCCAACAACTTCAAAAGTGCTTGTTGCACTCCCTCACCCGAAACATCACGGGTAATAGAAGGATTGTCTGATTTACGGGCGATTTTGTCAATTTCATCAATGAAGACGATTCCTCTTTCAGCAGCTTCAACATTAAAGTCAGCTGCCTGAAGCAAACGAGACAAAATGCTTTCTACATCTTCTCCCACATAACCTGCTTCGGTTAAAACAGTGGCATCGGCAATACAAAAAGGAACATTGAGTGACTTAGCAATGGTTTTTGCTAATAAGGTTTTTCCGGTTCCGGTACGTCCCACTAAAATCACGTTGGATTTGTCAATTTCCAAATCGCTATCAGTCTCCTGAATAGATAAACGCTTATAATGGTTATAAACGGCCACGGACAATACTTTTTTAGCATCGTCCTGGCCAATGACATATTCATCCAGATTTTCCTTGATCTGAGCCGGAGTTAACAGTCTGAAATCAGCCTGTAAATCCATATTGGCTTTTTGATCGTGCTTGATTTGCTCATCAACAATATGATGAGCCTGTTCAATACAATGTTCACAAATGTGTCCGGTGACCCCTGCAATTAAGATCCCCACTTCATTCTTCGGTCGCCCGCAAAAAGAGCAATTTATGTCTTCGTTTTTTGACATTGTTTATAATTAGATTGATCCTAGAACTTCGTCTACCATTCCGTACTCCTTCGCCTCTGAAGCGATCATCCAATAATCTCTGTCCGAATCTTCCCAAACTTGCTCATAAGGTTTCCCTGAGTGCTTAGCGATGATTTCGTACAATTCTTTTTTCAATTTTTGAATTTCGCGAGCAGTGATTTCGATATCAGAAGCTTGTCCCTGAGCACCTCCCAATGGTTGGTGAATCATTACTCTTGAATGTGGAAGAGCAGATCGTTTTCCTGCAGCTCCTGCACACAATAATACTGCTCCCATTGAAGCTGCCATACCAGTACAAATCGTTGCTACATCAGCAGAGATATATTGCATCGTATCGTAAATACCTAATCCGGCATAAACACTTCCTCCTGGAGAATTCAAATAAATTTGGATGTCCTTCTTAGGATCTACCGACTCTAAAAATAACAGTTGAGCCGTAATGATGTTCGCAACCTGGTCGTCAATTCCCGTTCCTAAAAAGATGATACGATCCATCATCAATCGTGAGAAAACGTCCATTTGTGCAACGTTTAATTGTCTTTCTTCAATGATATATGGAGTCATCGATGTTGGTAACATTGATGAGATATAACCGTCTACGGTAGTACTACTAATTCCGTGATGTTTAGTAGCATATTTTCTAAATTCGTCTTTATTTATCATTTGTTGTAAAATTTTTGGCAAAAAAATAATACCCATAAAGATAGGTATTATTTTTAGTTGTAAATATGTTCTTGAATTCTACTGCTTTCCGTAGGCTTCTTCAATAAATTTATCGTAAGGAAGCTCTTTTTCGTTCACACCAACAGTGTTCTTGAAATAGTTCAACATCTTAGCTCCATAAATGTTGTCATAGATTTTATTTGCCTCTTCACGGTTACCCAAAACATTTTTTGCCTGAGCTTCTAATTCCTGATCTTCAGGAGCTGGCATTCCGTATTGAGCGAATTGGTTTACCAATAAACCTTTTGTATAGTCAACAGCTTCTTGTGGCTCAACTTTAATGTCGTTGTCTTTGATGATCTTATTTTGGATCAATTGCCATTTTAAGCTATTACGGTAGTTTTCAAAGTCAGCTTCAATTTGCTCAGCTGTGATTTCTTGCTCGCTAGAAGCTGCAATCCATCGCTTTAAGAAAGCTTCTGGCAAATCAAATTGCGTTTTTTCCATTAACTGCTCTGTCACTTTTTGGCTAAATGCACGGTCAGAGTCATTGGAGAACATTTTGCTCAAATCATCTTTGATACGATCTCTCAATTCATCTTCTGACTTAATGTTTCCTTCACCAAATAGTTTGTCAAACAACGCCTGATCGATAGCTGCAGGAACCATTGTTTTGATTTCGGTGATTTTGAAGTTGAATTTTGATTTTAAATCAGCAACTTCTTCCGTTTTAATAGCCAACATAGCAGCCATATCCGTATCACCTTTAGATACTTTTCGTGGATCTAAAGTCAACTCTGCACCTACTTTTTTACCTGTAAGTTGTTTTTTAACTTTTTCATCCTCAACAAACTCCATTGAAATGGTAGAAGTGTTTTTGATACCTTCTTCCTTGATTTCTTTTCCATCAAGTTCAGCAAACTCACCCAATACCATGTCTTTTTCTCCTACTTCCTCCGCTGGAACCAATTTTCCGTATCTTCTGGCAAGGTTGTCCACTTCTTTGTCCAACATTTCGCCATCAATCTCTACTTTTAAGTAGTCAAACTTGTTCTTTTTAGAAAGTTTGATGTCAAATTCTGGTGAAACTCCAATTTCGTAAGCAAATTCAAATTCTGACGGATTGTCAAAATCACCTTTTACTTCTTCATCATCTTTTGGAAGTGGATTTCCTAAAATATTTAGTTGGTTGGTTTGGATAAAATCGTGTAAAGATTGGTTGATAACCTTGTTCAACTCCTCAGCCAAAACCGATTTACCGTATTTCTTTTTAATCAAGCTAAACGGAATTTTTCCCGGACGGAATCCAGGGATGTTAGCTTGCTTACTGTAATCTTTTAAGGTTTTATTGACCTTTTCTTGATAATCCTCAGGACTTACAGTTACTCTTAAGACTGCATTTAGGTCATCAATTTTTTCCTCAACTACATTCATTTTATATCCATTTAAAAATAAAAAAGATGGTTTTAGTAAATCCAAAACCATCTAGTGCGGGTGAAGGGACTCGAACCCCCACGCCGTGAAGCACTAGATCCTAAGTCTAGCGTGTCTACCAATTTCACCACACCCGCAAAAAATTATTCAATTGGGTTAACGTTTCAACCCCGTTTCCCTTCAAAAAAATCGCGTTCTTCGATTTAAGGGACTGCAAATTTAATTCATTTTTTATTTCTTTCAAACATTGCCGGATAAATTCTCAAGGGAAAACCTATTTTTGTTCTTCCATGGCAGATCAATCACAAAAAAAACGCATTGCCTTATTGGGGTCAACAGGTTCTATCGGAACCCAGACTTTAGAGGTGGTAGAAGCAAATCCAGAGGTGTTAGAAGTAGCTGTTTTAACGGCGAAAAGTAATTACAAATTATTGATAGAGCAGGCTTTGAAATTTAAGCCAAATTGTGTTGTCATTATCGATGAAGCGCATTATAAAGAGGTAGATGACGCTTTGTGGGGAGAGGGAATTAAGACTTATGCCGGAAGTAAAGCTCTGGAAGAAGTGGTACAAATGGAAGAAATTGATGTGGTCTTGACTGCATTGGTGGGATTTTCCGGTTTACGACCTACGATTAAAGCAATCGAAGCAGGTAAAAATATCGCACTGGCGAATAAAGAAACATTGGTTGTTGCGGGTGAAATCATCACAAAATTAGCCCAGGAGAAAGGGGTGAATATTTATCCGGTTGATTCGGAGCATTCGGCAATTTTCCAATGCTTAGTGGGTGAATTTCATAATCCAATTGAAAAAATCTACTTAACTGCTTCGGGTGGACCATTTAGAGGTCGGTCAGCAGCAGATTTGGAAAAAATAACCAAAGAACAGGCTCTAAAACACCCGAATTGGGATATGGGAGCGAAAATTACAATCGATTCGGCAACTTTGATGAATAAAGGATTGGAGGTAATTGAAGCCAAGTGGTTATTTGGTCTCAAAAATGAGCAAATCGACGTAATTGTACATCCACAATCTATCATCCACTCCATTGTACAATTTAAAGATGGTTCCATGAAAGCGCAAATGGGATTACCAGATATGAAATTGCCAATTCAGTATGCTTTGCTCTATCCTAATCGTTTCCAAAACGATTTTAAACGCTTTGATTTTTTGGATTATCCTACCTTGAGCTTTGAGAAACCGGACAAAGAGACCTTTGTGAACTTGAATTTGGCTTATGAAGTTATGGAAAGGGGAGGAAATCTACCTACAGTTTTAAATGCAGCCAATGAGATGACAGTAGCAGCATTTTTAGAGGATAAAATTGGCTTTTTGGATATTGGCCGTATTAATGGAGAAATGCTTGGAAAAATTGATTTTATCCAATCCCCATCTTTAGAAGATCTCTATGAAACTGATAGATTATGTCGTGAAAAGGCGTTGGATGTTCTGCAAGCATAGAAAAAGGCTTTGATTTTAAACTAATTACAGCTATATTTATCCCACTCTATTTAAACTGTGGGATGAAAAGAATTTTATTACTGGCTGCCCTGCCTATGACTTTTTTTATTGCCCGGGGTCAAACCTGGAGCGAGGATGTAGCAGAAATCGTCTATGAAAACTGTGTTTCTTGTCACAATCCTGATGGCATCGGAAACGTTTCCTTTTTGACGTACGAAACGGCGTTTGACTATAAGTCCATTATTTCTGCTTATGTCAGTAATAACATTATGCCACCCTGGACAGCTGATTCTTCTTTTCAGCATTACTTTGACGAACGGATTTTAACTAATTATGAGCGAACCACCATTTTGGACTGGGTAAGTGCAGGTGCTCCTGAAGGGGATGCATCACTAGCGCCACCTCCACCAGTATTAAGCGAGAAGATTTTACCGGGAGCGCCAGATTTGGTCGTACAAATGAATCCTTATATGAGTAAGGCGACGCCTATTAATGATGACTACGTTTGTATTGCTTTACCCACTGGTTTAACAGAGGATAGAAAATTAAAAGCGATGGAAGTTATTCCGGGAAATCGCTCAATTGTTCACCATTGTTTAGTCTTCCATGATGAGGATGGAACCTATATGACGGATACCATTGGAGGAGATTGTAGTGGACCAACTACCGGAGAGTTGTTGGGAGGATATGCACCAGGATCTCAGCCAACTATTTATCCTTCGGGTGAAGATTTTCAAGCGGGAATGGAAATGAAGGCCGGATCAAATGTGATTTTTGCGATGCATTACCCTCACGGAAGCTATGGTGAGTGGGATTCAACCAAAGTGAATTTTTATTTCTACGATGAACCAGTTGACGATTTTAGAGAGGTTTATGCGGTTCCTTTATTATCCAATTGGAGCTTTACAATTGAAGCTGAAACGGTGCATACTGTTGAGGAAGATATGACCATTCCAATTGACTGGACATTTATATCTGCTTTACCACACATGCATTTATTGGGTGAGTCAATAGAAACTTATGGAATAGATGCGGATGATGATACCATTCCGATGGTACGAATTCCAAAGTGGGATTTTGAATGGCAGGATATTTTTTACTTCCGCTATTTCCAGCCAGTAATGGCAGGGGAGAAACTTTATGCTAAAGGAGTTTATAATAACACCTCAGCAAATCCATTTAATCCACATACGCCACCTATTGACGTTTCTGCTGGATTTGATACCGAGGATGAAATGTTCTTGATTTATTACTCATTTATGGTCTATGAACCGGGAGATGAATATGTGAATCAGGATAGTTTAAATACAATTTTCTTGACCAATGAATATGAAAAATTGGAACGGGAAAATGTAAATGGAATCAATGTTTATCCAAATCCGTTTAATGATGAAATTTCAATTGCGTATGAATTGGAACAGTCATCTTTCGTGAGCATATTTGTTTATGATCTCAACGGACAGGTGGTTAAAAAACTGATTCGTGAAGATCAGCAGAGTGGTGCTCAGTCTGTGAAATGGGATGGAACCAATGCAGCTGGAAGTCCAGTTGAAAATGGACTCTATTTCTATTCCATGATGATTGATGGTGAGCATTATTCGGGTCGAATGATCAAGAAATAATCTAGTTTCTACTTTTTACTCTTCATTGATTGGCTGAAACCTTTGGCTGACAGTATTTCTTTTTGACAGATTTAAGCTTTTTAAAAGTAATGACATGCAAAAAGATAAGCGGTGCTGGTGCCAGAGCTGGAATTAGGATAAATGGAAATCGGGTAATTTCGAGAATGTCATTGGCAGCCGACGGTGCGGTTCTGGATTCGAGGATAACTAAAAAGGCCGAAGTAACCACTCCTAAAATATCTACAAGTCCAAAAACGTTCCAGGCATAAGCCCAACGGAAGTGTAATACCTTCTTTTTAAAGACAAAGTAGGTAATTATCACTGCTGTAATGGCGGTTAAAATGTCTCCCCATCCTGCTCTTAATGCAAATCCGGCTGGTAAAAGGTTGAAATAAAACAAAACCAAAAACCATCCTCCAATAAATCGGTAAACATGTAGGTTAATGAGTGTTTCAGGTTTAATGGCATTGAACAATTGCTTAAAGGTTGAATTCCGTCTGACAATTAAAAATAGAAATAACATCAGTGGAACAATTAATAAAATAACCGCTCGTGGAGGAATGAGATTATTGGTTAAATAACCTTGAATGGATAAAAAAGAAGCATAAGTCCCCCAAAGGATAAAAAAAGCGAAAATGATAAGTTGAATTTGTTGGATTTTTGATTTGGAAAATCCAGCCGTGACTCCTGCCTTTTTTGTGGCACGGATGAGCATTAAAGGAGGCCACAACATAGAAATGATAAATAGAAGAATGAGCGAAAAAGGAATGCTTGAAATATACATCTGTTCAATTTTTTAGTTGAAACAAATGTATTTTCGTTTTTTGGCTCAAAACTTGGCATTTGACAAGAAATGCTCAGCTCTGGACAATTTCCTTTCGAATGCGACTTAAAGAAGTGTCGGTAATGCCCAAATAAGTGGCAATGTGCTTTAAAGAGGCATTGTGTAAAATTTCGGGATGGTTCTGAATAAGTTCAAGATAACGTTCCTTGGCTGTTTTTGAAATCACAGATAAATGATGCTCTTTCAGTTTAAAATAACCACTGGCAAAACGTTGTCTGCCGGATTCTCTAAAGCCTTTAATACCATGGAATAATTCCTGAAATTTGGTGTTGCTTAAGCTCCAGCAAAAACAATCTGTTACGGCTTGAAAATGTTCTTTGGTTGGTGTCCGAAGCATAAAAGAAACCCAGTCAATCACAATAGCAGGAGGACTGTAAAATTGGGTGGTAATTTCATGACCATCGTAGTCGATAGCATAAGAACGTACAAAGCCTCTTTCCAAAAAGAAATACTGATTCAGAACAATTCCTTCCCGAAACAAAAAATCATCTTTTTTAAATTCTACCGGAACAAAAGCATCCAAAATAGTTTGCATCTCATCTGGAGTAAATGAAGCATTGGAGAATTCATCAATAATGATTTGTTTTTCGTTCATTTAGGTACGTCTGAATGGGGTATCTAATTTAGGGAAAAGAATGCTTGGATAGAAAAATCAAAAAATCCGCAACCTCAAATGGCTGCGGATTTTGACAGTCCCAAATGGGATGAATCAATTGTTAGGTATGTGCTGATTTATTTGGTTTAGCGTCTTCCACCTTTTTGGGATGACTTCTTTTTACTTCCTTGGTTTTGCTTGCGATTACCTTGCTTTTTTCCAGTAGAAGCTGTCTTTTTTTGTCCTTGTTTGGCCGTGGTTTTATTACTGCTTTTAGTTTGAGTTTGTTTTTTGCCGGCTGAATGGTTGTTCGATTTACTACTTTGCTTAGTAGATGTTTTAGTGGCAGGTGTTTTAGCCGTTTTCTGTTCCGTCTTTTGAGGTTGTTTAACGGCCTGATTTTTATTTCCCTTTACCATGGTTTTATTTCCTGCACTCTTGGTTCCTGAGCTTTTATGCCCATGATGACCGTGATGATGTTTGTGCTGCTTGATTCGAACTGTTGTTCTACGATGTTTATAAAATACCCCATGGGCTCTTACACATCTGCGTGTTCTAACTCGATGATAGTGGTGATGGTGATGATGCACATGAACATGATATGTTCGCCATCTCACTGGTCTCCATGGTTTCCACCAAGCAGGATATCTTCTCCATCTCCAGGGTGAACGCCATGGTCGGTAGACGGGACCATAAACAAAACGGACAGATGGCCATGCCCATACGTTTATGACAATCAGTTGAGGAGAAAAGACTCTTTTGGAAATTTCTTTTTCTGACGAAGGTTCGATGATATAATCACTCCCATATAATTCCTCATCTCCAACAATTTGAATTTGGGCAGCGTTTTCAGCTGTTTTTTCCAATTCAATAACAGCAACATCTTGCGATTCATCTTCATCCAAATCAACCCTTAAAATAAAGGCGTGAGCATCATCTTCCGTTTCGTCGATGACTCGAATGTAATCCACCTCATTATCTTCATTTAAATCAAGGTTGTTTAGTTTTCCTTCTGGATCGTTCAATGCTTTTTCAAAAGCTTCAATATTCTCGGCTTCTTTAAAAGTGTTAAGTACAGCTGTTAAGTCTAAATTGTCTCCAATCACTCCTAATGAATCTGTTGCATCATCAGTTTGCGACCAACTTAGTTGAGATCCTCCTAAAATCAAGAAGGTAAAAAGCCAGTTCCGTTTCATGATTTTCATAGTCTATTTTGTTACGATTCAATCTATAAGACTATGCCAAAGGGAAAAGGTT
>JAKSBJ010000174.1 GCA_022361195.1 Flavobacteriales bacterium | reverse complement strand
CTGGGACTACGCCCATAATACATATCTGGAACTCGCTTTTGATCTCGGCTTACCTGCTGCATTTGCCCTGCTGACAGCTCTTGGTCTAATCGTATGGAAATGTCTGCGCGGCGCCATTACTCGCCAGCATCACCATGAACCAGTTGTACTGGCCCTGGCGATCTCCTGCATGGTTGGCGCGCATGCCCTCATTGATTTCAGCATTCAGATGCCGTCGATTGCAGCCCTTTACACATTGATCATCGGGCTGGGCTGGACTCATTCTTTCTCACGACGACACCGTCATGCGTGACCAATGCCGCACATTGCCAGATTATGGCAGAATCGATTTTAACAAAATCTGTCATGCCTCATGCGGATAGGCTATGGTTCCGCCTGAAATCGAATTCTCGGCATAGTTGGATCAATGAGCATTTATTTGAAGGATGTACAAAATCCCTCTCAGCAAGCGAATATCTCCCGCTCACCAAGAAAGCCTCTGAATTTGAGTCAGAAACTTGTCGGCTCTCTGATCATCCAGTTCCTCTCCGGCGTACTCATCTGTGCTCTCTTGCCAGCGGTGGTGAGGTGGGGGCAGGATTTGCTCGTTGAACCGAGTCCCGGTCAAATTGCTTCTATTGTTGGTGCGGCTATTGCCTACGGCCTGGGATTACTGATTATCAGGCGCCTGACAAACTTCCCGGGTGTGCAGGCAACATCTTATATTGTTCCCAGTTTTATCGGTAGTTTTGCCCTGCTGGTTGCGATTATGTTCTTCTGGCGGATAGAATTTACCCGTTATCAGATCATCATCGGCCTTTTGCTGGCAATTGGCTGGGCCTATGTCCTGTTTCTGGTCATGCGTCGGAGTCAGCTCCTCCATTTGAACGTTATCCCTTTCGGGAATTTTTCAGTTTTGATGAAGGAGAAGGGCGCTCTCTGGCATTTAATGGAAGATCCGGAGTTCAACCAATTGCGCGGACAAGCTGTTGTTGCTGACCTCCGTGCCGATATCCCTGCAGAATGGGAACGGTTTCTCGCTCAGTGCGCCTTGAAAGGCATTCCCGTTTACCACATCAAGCAAATTGCCGAATCTCTGACAGGGCGCGTACAGATTGAACACTTGTCGGAAAACAATCTTGGGTCTCTGTTACCGTCGACAGGATACCTTCAGATAAAAGCTGTTCTCGACATCATGATGGCGCTGCTGGTTCTGCCTATACTGTTTCCCTTCATGCTGTTCCTCGGGCTTGCCATCCGCCTTACCAGCCCCGGTCCTGCCCTGTTTCGCCAGACCCGCATGGGATATCGGGGGGAAACATTCACCATGTACAAATTTCGAAGCATGCACCAATCCGACGACTGGCAGGGTTATACTCAGGAAGACGATCCTAGAATTACAGCGATCGGGAAGATCATCAG
>JAKSBJ010000357.1 GCA_022361195.1 Flavobacteriales bacterium | reverse complement strand
GGTTTGCAAATTTAATCATAATTCGACTTCGGTTTGCAGATCATCCTGCTTATCAAAAGAATTATTAAAAAATACCCTCTTTTAGTGATTTTAATATTTAGCTAAACTGTCATCAATTTTATCGGCCCAATCCAATATTCCACCTTCCAAATTATAGAGATTTTGAAACTGATATTTATCCTGCAATAATTCAATCACATCTGCCGATCTTTTCCCTGACCGGCAGTGAATCACCACTTTATGGTCTTTAGAAATTTCGTCAACATGTTCCAATACTTCATTCTGTGGAATCAGTTGTCCGTTTAAGTTGGCAATTTCATATTCAAAGGGTTCACGCACATCAATTAACTGAACGTCTTCATTTCCCTTTAGCCACTCATTTAAAGTTTCAACGTTTATACCTTTCACGCCGGGTCTTTTTTCATCCTTTTGAACATTCAATCCGCAGAATTGTTCGTAGTCAATTAACTCTGTTAAAGTTGGACTTTCACCTGTCAGTGGATTGTTTTTGTCTTTCTCTATTTTTAGAATTCTAGTCTCAAAATTAAGAGCATCAAATAAGAATAATTTACCCGATAAAGTCTCCCCAATTCCGGTTATCACTTTAATGACCTCATTAGCTTGTAAACTTCCCAAAATCCCAGGTAAAACACCTATTACACCTCCTTCAGCGCATGAGGGGACCAAACCCGGTGGTGGAGGTGCCGGAAATAAATCGCGGTAATTAGGTCCTGTTTCATTTTTGTCGGCATAATTAAAAACCGTTAACTGTCCCTCAAATCGAAAGATCGAAGCATATACATTTGGTATTTTTAATTGAACTGCCACATCGTTCACCAAATACCGTGTCGGAAAATTATCCGTTCCATCGGCAATGAGGTCATAATTCTCAGCAATCTCGATAGCATTTTGGGAGGTGAAAAGCGTGTTGTAAGTATGAACGGTAATGTGTGGATTTTGAGACAGAATTCGCTCTTTCGCTACTTCTACTTTAGGACGGCCAATGTCTTTTTGCGTAAACAAGACCTGTCGTTGTAAATTTGAGTCTTCAACGACATCAAAATCCACAATTCCGATGGTTCCTACTCCAGCAGCGGCTAAATATTGCAGAAGAGGAGCACCCAAACCACCCGTTCCAATTACCAAAACCCTAGCTTGTTTTAACTTCCGTTGTCCTTCTATATTAAACTCAGGAATAATTAAATGCCGACTGTAACGTTCCAATTCGGCTTTGCTAAAATCACCTCTTCCACCAGCAATTGCCGGGATAATTGAAATGATGTCATCTTCATCAATAGCGGTAGTTTCTCCTTCCAAACTATTAATATCGCTCTCCCCCAAATACACTTTTAAAAAGCTTTGTAGTTTTCCGCATTCTAAAAACAAGTGCTTACTCAAGTCGGGATGTAATGATCCTAATTCGCCCAAAGCTTCGTAAACCGTTTTTCCGTTCGTTTCTATTTTCGCCTTGTTGTCGGTAAATTTCCTCAAAGGCGTTGGTATAATTATAGTTGCCATTTTATTAGCTGATTTTGATTTTTTGATTAATAAATTTTCCGTTTTTAGTTTCTAAAGAATGGTCCGGAACTGCTTCTTTTTTCCAGGAATTGATGAGCGTATTACCACCTCCATCAACAGATATAATGAGGTAAGAAAAAACCTCTTGTGCATATTCCAAATCATGCCGAGATGGTATTGCAGGATAATCGGGATGAGAATGATAAACTCCTATCACGTCCAAGTCATTTTGCAAAGCATAATTTTCAACCTTCAAATAATCCAGGCCGTGAATTTCAAATCGTCGTTCCTGATTGGAAGCAATATTTTCTACAGGATATAGTTCGCTTACACGATGTGATACTTCCTTTTTCCCTAGTAAAAATCCAGTTATCTCAAGTGGATAGCCATTTTGAGCTTCTTCAATTAATTGTTGTTCAATTTGCTGGTCATATTCCAACCAAATCTTGTCTTTTCCCATGAGGTCAACCACCTCTAAATTCAGGTATTCCTGTTCATTCATCATAATTCTAAGTTTTTATAGATTTCACTGTATTTATCTCCGTTATCAGCGAGGGTAGTTACAATAACTCCCTGCTCTATTTTATTTGCTAGTTGAAGTGAACCCAGCACTGCAGCTGCTGCTGAAGGACTCAGTCTCAATTTCATTTTTTGATAAATGGTCTTGATGAGTTGAACGGCTTCAGCCGAATCCACTTCTATATTCTCATCAGCCAATTGAGGATTAAAAATTCCTGGAACTTTTGCCGTTTCCAAATGTTTCCACCCCTCTAATCCATGCATGGGATTGTTAGGTTGGAATTGAATTAATTTGACCTTTGGATAATGGTCTTTGAAATAGCGAGCGCTCCCGGTAAAAGTTCCTGTTGTTCCCAAAGAAGCAGCAAAGTGGGTGATACCGCCTTTAGTTTGTTGGACAATTTCAGGAGCTGTTGTACAATAGTGAGCTTTCCAATTCTCCGGATTATTGTACTGATCGGCATAAAAGTATTTATCCGGACACTCTACATACAATTGTTTGGCAATTTGCTGTGCGCCATCTGTCCCTTCCAGTTCGGAAGAATAGATCAAATCAGCTCCTAAACTTTGCAAAATGTCCTTGCGTTCCTGACTGGCATTTTTTGGAATGATTAAAGTTGTATTTAAGCCTAATTCTTTCGCTATAGAGGCATAAGCAATCGCTGTATTTCCACTAGAGGCATCCAAAAGAGACTTGTTTTTATTAAGTATTCCATTCTTTAAAGCGGTTTGGATAATTCGATAGGCCGCTCTGGCTTTTACACTTCCTCCAAGCTGCTCCCACTCGGCTTTTCCATAAATCTTCACGGCCTTATTGGGTGACAATTGGGACAGGTTTAATAAAGGAGTTTTACCTACCTGATTCATCAGAAGATCAAGCTTTTTGATCATTTCATTTTCGATGATTAATGTTTCAATCATTTTGTATTAGTGTTTGAGTTAATTGATTGAGTTCTTTTAATTTGTTTTTGAATGAACCCTTGAGCTTCTTTCTTAACTGTGCAGTTAATTCCATTGCTTTTTCAAATTCGTTTGGAATTTCGTTCTCTAAAAACTGCCGTAATCGTTTTGCCAAAATGGGTGATGACCCATTGGTCGAAATAGCAAGCTTCAAATCTCCTTTAGTGACAATTCCTCCGAGATAGAAATCACATAACTGAGCTTTGTCCGCCACATTCAAGAGAATCCCTTTTTGTTTTGTCAGAGCTCTGAGTTCATCATTAAACCGAGGGTTATTGGTGGCTGCGATTACCAGTTGCTTACCTTTTAAATCAGCTGACTCAAATGGCCTCACAACCAAATTCACATTGGTATTCTCTATCACAATCTTGTCAATCTCCAAACTCACCTCTTTTGCTACAATTTGAACATTGGCATTTGGAGATGATTTGAGCAAGAAATGCAATTTTTCTTCGGCTACCTCACCACCTCCAATGAGCAAAATGTCGAGTTGGTGGACTTTTAGAAATATGGGAAACAACTCATTCATTAATTCAATTGTTTAAATAGTTCTGACTTCAATTGATTGTTGGATTGATTTCTCAATGTCTCTCCTAAAACAATGATGGCTGGAGCAGCTATTTCATTCTCTTTAGCCAATTGTTGGATAGAGGAAACAGTTCCCCTCACTACTTTTTCATTAGGAAGAGAGCCATTTTGGATAATCATTACCGGAAGGGTTGATTTTCCAGCCGTCTTAAATTCCCGAACAATTTGAGGTAATTTCCCAACGCCCATTAACACTACAATAGTTGAATTAGATTGAGCTGCTAAACTCAAATCTTCATTCCATTTTCCTTTTTGTTTGGTAGCTGTTAGGACCCAAAATCCATTGGCAATTCCCCTTTGGGTTAAAGAAATTCCTTTAGTGGCTGTTAAACCTGTTGAGGAAGAAATCCCTGGAACAACCTCCGTTTCAACACCATTTCGTTGGGCAAATTCGACCTCCTCTAATCCTCGGCCAAAAATGAAAGGGTCTCCTCCTTTTAATCGAACCACATCACCATAAATCAAAGCGTAAGAAAGTAAGAGTTGATTAATCCTACTTTGAGAAGCAGATGGTTTTCCCCCTCTTTTCCCAACCGGAACCAAAACAGCATCTTTGGCATAATTCAAGAGTTCTTTATTGACCAGAGCATCGTATAGCACCACCTTTGCATTTTGAAGTACCTGAACACCTTTTAAAGTGATGAGATCAATAGCCCCCGGACCTGCTCCTACCAACGTAATTTTAGCTTTTGTTGTCATCGGTTAATTGATTAATTCGGTTTAAAAATTTTCGAGTCTGACCCAGGTAATTTTCTACAAAATCAATGGATGGCTTTTGTGTTTTTGACTGTTGAATGAATTGAGAGAAACTTCCAATCTTCAACTCATTTTGAAAAACTGAAAAGTAAACTTCAAAGGCCTCCTCAATTTGATTTTTGGAATTGGTCTTTTCTCCTTTTTGAACTAGTAAAGCTTTAGCACCTTGGATCAAGGCAGAATACAACGTATACAAAGCATCTAACCGCTGATTATTCTCCAGAAAATAACGTGCCTCTTCCACTTTTTCTTCTGCTTCAAAAATTAGAGTTTTAACTAGGTCGATCTTAACACCAGCGCACTCACCTACTCCAATTTGAGGAAGAAATCGCTCTTTCGCTCCCCAGTCGATTAAAGTATCATCATCAGCCTCTGACAAATTGGCCAAAGGTTTAAGCAGATCATAAAAATGGATTTTACCTCTTCCCTGGTAATAAGCATGAAAAGTCTCATTTACTCCTTTATTTTTATCATAATCATCAAGAAGTAATCGAAGTAGGTTTTCCACTCTTTTGGTTGGAACTTTGATCACCTTTTCGGCAAATACAGCTTCTCCATTTCCAAGATTCTTACCTCCCAGCAATAACTGTAAAGCCGGGTAAACTTTACCATCAGCCTTAATACTGCTTCCGTGAAAGCCGATATCAGCTACGGTGTGTTGACCACATGCATTCATGCATCCTGAAATTTTAATTTGGATGGGGTTATCGAAAATAAACTTGGGATATTCTTTGATTAACAGTTGATCAATTACCTCTGAAACTTCATAAGTGGCTGTAATTCCCAAATTACAGGTTTGGGTTCCTGGACAAGATGTAATGTCTCGAATGCTTCCCCCTCCAAAATCAGCCAAAGACAATTTAAACAAGCCATTAAATAGGTTTGGAAGATACTTTTCGGGTACAGACCGAATTAGAATATTTTGTTCAATCGTTAATCGGCTTTCCTCCTGCGAGAACAGACCAATCAAATTAGCCAACTCACGTAATATAGAACTTTGTAAATTCCCATTCTTTACCTTGACTAAAACCGCTTTTAAGTCGCTATTTTTCTGATTGAATACATTTGTCTTTTTCCAATTCTCAAAAGCCAAATCATCCAAAGGTATTTCAATTCGAAAATCCCCAACCGCATTGTAATATTTCTTTGGCTTTGACCACTCCTGCTGCTCAGTTGTAAAAGATTGAAATTCATTTTCGATTTGATCCTTCACAAAATCAATTCCTTTGTCCTTAATCAGATATTTTAATCGAGCTTTGTTTCGTCGGTTTCGCTCTCCATATTGATCAAACACCTTTAAAGCTGCTGTTGCATAATTCACCAGTTGATCGACAGGTAGAAAATCTTTAACAACGCTAGCAACAAAAGGCTGAGCACCTAATCCTCCACCTAATAAAACTTTGAATCCTTTTTGACCATTCTTAAATTTTGGAATTAAACCCAAGTCGTGTAAATAAGCACGAACATCATCCTCATCTGAAGCTGAAATGGCAATTTTAAACTTACGCCCCAATTCTTGACCAATGGGGTTTCTAAGAAAATGCTCAAATAGTGTCCACCCATAAGGAGTAACGTCAAAAGGTTCTACCGGATCAATTCCTGCAAAAGGACTCCCTGTGATATTACGCACCGTATTACCACAAGCCTCCCGCATGGTAATTTCATCCTCTTCCAATTCGGCCCAAAGTTGAGGCGTCTCATCCAAAGAAACATGATGCAATTGAATATCCTGACGAGTGGTTAAATGAACGTTTCCATCCGCATATTTCTCAGACATTTCTGCCATTCTCCTCCATTGCTCGGGTCGAATGATTCCCAGGGGGAACTTAATTCTCACCATTTGGACTCCCTTTTGGCGCTGGCCATAAACTCCTCTGGCTAACCTCAAACTCCTAAACGATTCTTCGTCCAACTTGCCTTCTTTAAACAAGCGGATCTTTTTTTCCAGTTCGAGAATATCTTTTTCTACCACTGGATTTTCTAATTCTGTTCTGAAACTTTGCATTTTTAGTCATAAAAAAAGCCCGGTCAAAAACTTGACCGGGCTTACATTAAATATTGATATCTATTTTTTTCTTCAATTAATGTCATAGCAAGTCAAGTGCGTTGTTTTTGAACAACACATCATGCTACAACAGTTCATATTTTTTAATCTAAAATTCATTGCATAAAAAAAGGCCTCTCCACAATGGAAAGGCCTTTAAAATTAATTCACAAAGTATTAGCCTTTCCTCAGAAAAGACTCATACAACAAGTAGTAATTTTCGTTTTAACAATCATTATCCGGGGCAAATGTAATTGATTTTTTTAGTTTTCCAAGAAAATGTTCTATAAAACTGATAGATTATATATTTAAATCATTATCCGTTCAAAATGAACTGTTTATTTTTTACAAATTCTTTCTCCTTAATTCTATTAGGAAAGAAAAAACTCGAACAATATTATGCTCTCACAATTTCTAGATTATCTCAATCAATAAACTTGTTTTAAACTAATTTGGTTTTTGAGACTATTCATGAAAGGAGATTGATCGATTATCGTGAATCAAAATTGAGAATCACTTTCAGCCCTAAAATGCTTACTTCTTAAACATTTCATCCCATAGTTCCCAAGCTTCTCTCTTCGATCCATCCTTGTCTAAAAGCCCGGTATTCCTCCATAGTTTACCTATATCTTTGACATCGTCTGGAAAGGTTTCCCACAGCTCATCAAAATCGCGATGCGCCCACCAAATAACAAATTCATAATTCTTATTATGAGCATTGAGAAACAAGGTTTCCAAATATCGAGCTTGTCCTTTTTCATCTCCTTTTAAGTGTAAATCAAAAGCCTCTACATCCAAATCCTCTGCTAGTTGATTTGTTTCAATAAAAGCGATAGGCTGATTCACATGATCATGTAAAAAGTCAAACGCTTTTTGATACTCATTTTTGCTTCTTAAATCTTTAAAGAAAGGGTAAAAGCTGATGGTCACTAAATCGAAATTCTTCACGTATTCCGTAATCTCATTGACATAAGCTTCTTTATCAGTTGCATCTGTTTCATACCAATTATGTAAAGTGATAGATTCTGTAATTTTTAAGTTGGGATAAGCCAATCGAACCCTGGAACGAATGTTAGACATTAGCAGTTTATACTCTGGCCAACGAGCTTCATTATGCAATAGTAAATCATTTGCCTCCATTGCCAAAATGAGGTAATTAGGATTAAATTGATCTATCAAATAAGAAAGGTGAGCAAAATAGGCATCTTCAATATGCTCATCATTCATGGCTGTATATTCCGGTACTTCCCCGTTGAATCCTTCAATCAAATCTGTCCTTCCGGTATTTAATAAACTAACCGAGAGAATCATATCCATATCTGCAGGACGTTCGGCAGCTTTAAAGCTCACATCATCCGTAAAACCAGTGGGTAATTCGGTTCCATTCATCCAAGCCTCCCACGGAATAACATCATCTATAAATTCAGCATAGATGTCACCATTTTGTTGGATAAAATCGTAGGTATCATTTCGATCTTCCATATCAGGACCGTAACTCCAGCTGGTGAATCCCATTTTGAAATTACGATTATCGATATCCTTGAGTTTTTCTTTTTTACACGAACTCAACAGGAGTGCAAAAGCACAAAGAGTTAGAAAATAGTTTTTCATAGGTAAGTTTACTCTAGAGTCGAGAATTTTACCAAACTACCCTATTATATGTATGGAAAAAAAAGGATTAAACGGCTTGCACCTCTTGGATATCTGGAACGACATTTTTCACGGATTCTTCAATACCAGCTTTCAACGTCATAGCACTCATAGAGCAGTTTTCACAAGCTCCTAGCAACCTAACTTTTAAGACATTGCTCTCTGTTAGTTCCACAAGCTCAACATCTCCACCATCTTTCTGTAAATACGGACGGATGGATTGCAGGGCAATTTCGATCTTTTCGATTTTATCCATTCTTGAGGGAATCAATCCTTTCTACAAATTTACGAACAAATTCGTCAAAAACCTCATAGGAAACCGTATTATCCTGTAAAACAGCCGGTCGTCCCACATCTCCTGATTCTCGGACACTTTGAATTAATGGAATTTGAGCCAACAATGGAACATCCATAGTTTCTGCTAAATTCTTAGCTCCATCCTTACCAAAAATATAGTATTTGTTCTCAGGCAATTCGGCAGGAGTAAACCAGGCCATATTCTCCACTAATCCCAGGACTGGTACTTTAAGAGAATCCATGCGGAACATATTAACCCCTTTACGCGCATCAGCTAAAGCGACCTCTTGTGGTGTGCTAACGATAACCGCCCCTGTAAGTGGTACGTTTTGAACTAAGGTTAAATGCACATCACCTGTTCCTGGAGGTAAATCAATAATCATGTAATCCAATTCACCCCAGTCAGCATCTTTAAACATTTGGTTTAAAGCCTTAGTTGCCATTGGACCTCTCCAAACAACTGCTTGTTCAGGATCAGCAAAAAAGCCAATAGACAAGATTTTAACTCCGTAAGACTCGATAGGTTGAATTAAGGTTTTACCATCCTTATCAACTCCTTGCGGACGATGTCCAACTACATCAAACATCGTTGGCATAGAAGGTCCATAAATATCCGCATCTACCAAACCAACTTTATATCCCTGGCGAGCTAAACCAGCTGCTAAATTTGCTGTGACTGTAGATTTCCCTACTCCTCCTTTTCCAGAAGCTACCGCGACAATATGCTTAACGTTGGTAAGAATAGCTCTTACCTCAGGTTCTTTATCTTTTGGAAGTGGCACCAATGAAATATTGGCATCAACATCTTTACCAAAGGCTCTTTCCAATGCAAATTCCAATGCTTCCTGCATTCGTTTTTTTGCATGCATAGCCGGATTATAAATCTTAACTTGAAATGAAATTTGATTTCCTTCAATCTCAATATCAGAGACTAAATCCAAAGTAACAATGTCTTTTTTGAGGTCAGGTTCAATCACCTTTTTCAAAGCCTCAATAACACTTTCTTTTGTAATGGCCATGGCTTATTTTTTTTACAAAAATAAACAGTTTAACAACACCAATGATTAGAAGTGTGATTATCTCACAATTATTTTGGCTCGATACTTTTCTTTGGACGAATCCACCCCTTCGGCAATGTACAAACCTGGGCTTAGGTTGGTAACATCTACAGTGACTCTGTCAATTGGGCTAAATTGTAGCTGCTTCAATTGATTTCCATTTGCATCAAAGAGGATGAGTTCTTCCAGTTTTTGAAGTTCACCATCATCTCCTAATAAACAAACATTAAAGTCGGATTCTGTCGGATTAGGATACACAAAAAGATTTGAGTTGTTCTCATTTCCAAACGGTACAATTTGAATTTTTGCAGTATTGGTAACGATATGCTCATTGTAATCAAATTGGATAGAAGCCACATTATTAATTGTTGTATAAGGAGCTATTTGCCTTTTTGAACGAACAGTAAAACTAACATATCCCATACTTCCTTCCGGATCAGAAGCCGAATCAGGTAATTCAATATTCTCGGCAACCCAATACAGAATGTTGCCTTGTTTAGAGAATGAAAAATCGTGTGAGGAAGTCCTATTCTGAAGACTTTCCCAATCCAAATCCGGAGAAAGAGTATCTACAATCACAACCCTTCTGGCTGCATAATTCCCTAAATTTTGGAAGCGGATTTTGTACACAATAGTATCATTTACCGTAGCTGTAGATAAGATTCCTTTATCATCAACAAATACCAATTTATCATTTGGATCAATTGATCCTACAACAATGTCCGTAAAGGATAACTGATTATTTTCCTCTGAACATTCGTCTCCAGGATTGATAAGAGTACCTTCAACACTCAATGGATCTCCTAATTCAGTGCTAAGGGCGACAGAATCAACCAGGTTTAAAATCACATGTTCAAAAGGTCCCAGAGAGTCAATGGAGTAAGAATAGGTTCTAAAACCATCCGCTTCATTCATACTATCCCAATCATTACTCACGAGGTACACATTGTCTGTGAATTTCAACTCAATTTGAAATTCATCTGTTACCGAAAAAGCACCAACATTGGTAACAGTCACCTTAAAATCGTTTGGTAAACCTCTCCTAAAGGCAGTTGCTCCAATGCTCAATTCCAAATCCCCATAAAGACAATCCGGACTATTGGCAAAATCATTTCCGCAATACGTCATTTCTACATCTGTATCAATAGAAACTGTAATATCACCTATTGGATTAAACTGTGACCAATTTCCATCATCAAGCTGTGAAATAGTATACTCTCCATTTTCGGCGTAAAACTTATATTCCCCATTTGCATTGGTAAAAATGTTAAATCCTCCAGGACTCACAATCAATTCACGATAAGGTATTCCACTTTCTCCATCATCCTGAATACCATTGAGATTTTCGTCATGAAAAACAGTACCACAAATTTGAGCTCCACAATCTTCGTTAATTGTTAGTGTTTGATTCACAGCCTGCATTGTTAAGGTTTGTACCAAACCAGAAGGCCAGCGAATGATGAGACTATCAATGATATCTGCAGAACCTAAACCAATGATAATTTGCGCCGAGTTTTGACCTCCCAGACCATTAGATTGACTCGAAATTTCTCTCATTTGCCAAACATCTTCTCCCTTCACCTCAGCCTTAACATGGATTCTTGCTCCTATTGCCCCGAAGTTTGAATTACAGCCATTCAATTTAATTGATATGTAGTTATTACAAGTACCTTTCTCATTAACAAAAAAGTCATTGCTGTTTTCACCATGATTGGTAAATAAAACATCATAATCACCGTCATTGTCATAATCCGACCAGGCTAAACCGTAAGAATTCGTTTGCTCCTCTGTCAAGGCATTTGTCATTTTCACAAAACTCTTATCTCCCTGATTAGCGAAGAGATAATTACTCTTGTTTTGGTCATTTGCTGCCACCAAATCCAAATCACCATCGATATCATAATCAATCCAACTTGCCCCATGAGAATTGCTCATATTAGACACAACGACCCCTGAAAGTATTTTTTCAAAAGTTCCATCATTGTTGTTTTCATAGAAGTAATTTGGCTCAACATCAGAGGCATTGGTAACATATAAATCTAAGTCTCCATCATTATCATAATCACCCCATACTCCCCCAATAGAATTTCCTCCATCCATAACAATATTTAGATCACTGGCTAATTCAAAGGTTCCGGATTGATTAATGAACAACTGATTATTTTGTCCGTTGGTATTTGCAACAAATAAGTCAAGATCGTTGTCATTATCATAATCTACCCAGCTGGCTCCAACTGCTGAAGTAGCCGATTGAGAAATAATACTTTCTTCTACAACTGAGAAACTACCGTCACCATTATTACGATAAAGAAAGTTGTAGTGAGAAGGATTTAAGTCAGTCACTACCAAATCTAAATCGCCATCGTTATCATAGTCACCCCAGGCCGAAGCATGACTGTAGGTTCCATTGTCAACAATTGGATCTCCTTCAACAGAAGTGAAAGTTTCATCTCCATTATTGCGATATAGCTTATTCTTAGAAGCCTCATTATTTACAACGAATAAATCTAAATCTCCGTCATTATCATAATCACCCCAACTACCACTAATTGAGCCTCCTAAATCTTCAACAATTGGACCTGTTAAAACCTTACTCAAGGTTCCATCACCGTTATTGTGGTAAAGCAAATTTGGTTCGTTTATATCTTTGTTTGGTACGAATAAATCATCATAACCATCATTGTCGTAGTCACCCCAAGAGGCAGTCCAACTATCACCTATATCCAAATGCAACCCTGCTGTATTGTCCTTTTCAAATTTTGAATTCGGATCATATGCCAATATAACATTTGATAAGGCTACCTCACATGCATTTCCACCTCCAACAGTTAGGGACAAGTAATCTCCTTGCACGAATTGTTCTCCTAATTCCAAAACTGTTTTCCAACGGTATCGGTTATTGTCCAAATCTAATGCTCCTGGAATTCCGCCTAATTCAAAAGAAGGCTCATAGTCATCAATGATGTAACCATATTGATTGTCAGCAAAGGTTGGTTCATCAATTAATTCGTAACTATTGGACAAATTGTACTGAAAGTAACTGCTTGAATTAACCACCTTCATTTTAGAAGTATCAGAAACATCCAATTGAATTTGCATATCGTACATATGTGCAATTTTAACGCTGGATATTTCGAGTCCTACCTCAACCAAAGCAGAACAAGGGTCATCGTCAATGGAATTGGAAAATAACTGAACCTGAAACGCACTGATTTTTGGTTCAACATGCAAGCTTATTTGGTCCAAATCACAACTATAAGAAGCAAAGTTGGCTGGATATCCAACACACTCACTTCCGACATATACCTGAATGGTAGTTGAATCACAATTGGTAACAATCCCTTCAATGGTCAACGTTTTTGTTGAATTTGCACCAATCTCTCCAATGAGATAAATATCTTCGCTTAAAGTAAGAGAAGTTCCTCCCTTTTTTACTCCTTCAATCGTAATGTTTTCTGGAGAAACGATATGGATCCAACTATAATCGGTACTGCTAGAAGAGTTATTTTTTAACTGTACAGTCCAACTAACTTCTTTTTGATTCACATCAATCCAAGGAGCTGGAGAGGTGATTTTTAAGTTAGACGGTTGATACTTTAACTGATCATTTGGCCCCTCAATAATCTCTGTATCCTGACCGTCAATTGCCGCCGTTTTGGTATAAATGAACTCCCATACAACTGCTTGATAAATATCCTGAGGCACATCACATGACGGAGCCAATTCCAGCTGTACAAATCCATTAAATCCATCATCGGAAAAATTTAAGCCAGCTCCATAATACTGCTCCACATCATAAATTAATGTATTTCCTATTTGATCGTCAGGAGAAATACCATTAATCGTTTGATTGACTACACTATTGGTTTTTTGCGTCCGACTCTGGCGAATTTTAGTATTGACCAGCTCGTAATCATCCGGAATCGTAACCTTGACCTCTTTGAGATACCCCCAGCTGCGATATTCGTATGGGAAGAGATTACCTCCTCCATAGTTTGAACAACAATCACCAATGCTCATCCCAAAATTTTGAGAAATTTTACGAGTACAACTCTTCACTGTATAATTATTCGCTGTATCATTTCGCCAAGAATAGCCAATTAAGGTAATTCTAGCACTTCTTTCTGTACAGCCCAATTTTTCTGCTTCGGTTGGATCAGCAACCTCACTAACATAAAATTCATTAGTCCAGGTGGTTTCTTTAATATTTCCACTTACTGAACTAATGATTTTATACAGAGCAGTTAAATTCAATGAGTCTCCGTCATTGTATTGATATGTTGATAATGTAGGATCAATTGCAGCCAAATTTGAAACGGACAGCGAATAAATAAATGTTTGACTATTCCCAGAGGTACTTGCAGTTGGAGCTGCAAGGTTGAGGGTGTAATATTCTCCCTCAGATGCATCATAAATTTTTAATTCGGTTCCGACATTGATTAAATTAACACCATAGTCATTGGTTGCTTCATATTGACCATAATCAGCAAAAACAGCCCCTGAGATAAATCCTTTTGTAATAGTTTGAATGGTATCACCAACCATTGCCCGGTTGAGTTTAATCTGATCCAAATTCAAAGTACCTGATCCATCAGCAATACCATTAAGATCATTATCTGGTAGACCAAAAGAAGTTCGGGAAGTTACAAAAGAACTAAATGCCAAACCTGTACAAACTCCTCCCGGACAATGTAAATAAGCTTGTGTGTTTACATCACAAACCAACGGTATTTTGCTTCCCTCAACACAATTTGTATCTAAAATATAATTAACATTTAGGTTCACTTCTTTCCATCCTGAAACACCACAAACACCCACTAGATTAAGCTCCAATTCTGATTTAGCAATAACAAAAGGCTCTTCACCTGCAAAGAGAGCATTCACTGTATTTTCAGTTTCATTATAACTAACACTAGTCGGAAACCAATAAATTCCATTTGATGAAAAGTTTAAACTCTCATATGCCAATCCTTCTTCCAATTCAAAGATTATTTCGTAAGCCGAACTTTCTGTTTCTGGAAATTGGGAAATAGTATGAGATGAGACGATATATGTAAAATTCTCTGTTTCCCCAGCATCTATTTCAGCAGGAGTCTCTGTAAAAAAAGACATTTGTTGACTGTTCTCATTTTGTCCAACATGGGAGGAAGAATAATTGGTTATGCCACAAACATCTTTGTAAGTTAAATCGGCCTTCCATCCTTTAATTTTATCATTATCACAGCTATTTATTCCGCAGGACATCATGTCCCAATTCAAAAACAGCGTGTCTCCGGGAGATAAAGCGGGAAGATCGAAACTTACTTTACCTATAGCATCACCACCAAGACATGAATAAGTTCCCGAGTTATTCGTAGCAAATGTTTCGGAAGGGGATATCTCAGATTCGGCTCCAGACGCTCCAATTTTATAAACAAAAGTCCCCATTTCAAATCGGCTAAAAATGCTTTGATCATATCCTCCACCAGTTGATTTATAAATCATCAGTTCAATCACATCAGCAATTCCGGACCCCGTATTTATTAACCGTAATTCTTGTCCACTTAAGCCTCCTGAGGCAAAGCAATAGTTCAGTGAGTCTTCCGACTCAATTTTCAAGGAAGGACTTTGAAAATCGACAGACACATGCGCGTAAGCATCTGTGGTCATTTCACTTTCACCATTGCAGCCCCAGTAGGCCTTGACTATGGAGGATGATGTCACATCCTCACAACTATAAGCATAGATAGTCTCTGTAACGACAATAAACTCATTGCTATCAAAATAGTCATCTCCATTACCAATACCGCTAAAATCAGATCCGGACAGAACAATTGTATCACCTACAATGGTTCCAATATCTACAGATAATAAAGAAGCCCCTGCAGTAAAAACGTCAGTTATTTTGACCAAATCCGTTTTTCCATTTCCAGCATTAATGATTTTAAACGATCGGCTTGTTGTATCACCACTTAATACCTCCTGTGAAAATGGTGTTAACTCAACAACATTTAAAGAAGGGTATAAAATATTATAACTTTCACTTAGAGTCTCCTCTTCACCTCCAGTATGCAACAGCTTTACTGCATTACGAAATATATTACCGGCTTGCTGATAGGCAATTGACGGCATTTTTGCCTGATATTCAATTTGAAAATTAATGCTATCTCCAACAGCAATATCACTGGATGAAAATAAAGGAACGTTAAGATCAGAGATGTCAGCTTCTGAAACTCCAGAGGAAATTAGATCATCTACACTCGCCGAAACATAAAAAATTCCATCGGGTAAATCAACTTCAACATTCACCCCACTTAAGGTGGAAGCTGTATTATTCGTAATCGTTACCTCAAAATTTCCAGAAAGACCACAAACCTCAATCTCATCCTGAACCTCAAACGAAAATTGAATGTCCTGAGAAAAGGTAGTAAGTGAACCACTAAGAAGAAATAAAATCAAATATAATTGCCGCATACTCCATTTTGGAATAAGCTATGCCAAACTTTGATCCAGAAACAAGAAACTCAGGAAAAATGGGCATTAAAAAAGTATTTACTACTTAATTTCTATCCCATTTTGAGCTATTTTCCCAAAAAGAGACTACTTTTTCTTAAAAGCATTGATTGCATTGATGGTAAAATCGGACAATACCAATTCTCCACTCATTGCTGCACGCACCTTTAATAGGTTATCCCAATTTTCAGTTCCTTCCCAGAAGATTTTTTTAAGCATACGCATTGCATCTGGATTAGAGTTGGCCAATTTTTCGGCAAGTTCATTTACCGCTTCATCCATTTCTTCAGCCGTCTCATACACCTCAGCATACAAGCTCTTTTCACGAGCCCAATCAGCACTTTGCCATTCAGTTGCATTGATGGTTAATTGAGACATGGCAGACATTCCTATTTTACGTTCAACCGCTGGTCCAACCACAAATGGTCCAATTCCAACCGCTAACTCAGAAAGCTTAACGGCAGCATGTTTTGTTGCCAAACAATAATCAACCGCCGAAGCAACACCTACTCCACCACCAACAGCTTTTCCCTGCACTCGACCAATGATGAGTTTTTCACATTTACGACAAGCATTAATCACATTCGCGAAACCACTAAAAAATACCTTTCCAGTATCTAAGTCCTTTATTGAAATCAACTCATCAAAACTAGCTCCTGCACAAAATGCACGATCACCAGCTGATTTTAAGATGATTACTTTCACCTCTTTTTTGGCCCCTACATCAGTAATGGTTTTTGCCAAAAGATTCAAGATTTTCCCTGGTAAGGAGTTACTTAAAGGATGACCGAATTCAATGGTTGCAATTCCTTTTTCATTGATTTCAGACTTAACATGTCCCTGATTAACTGCGCTCATATTTTAATTTTTTAAGAAAGAAGGAGCTCCTAACACCCCTTCTTCAATAATTCTATTCTTATTTAAACTTTTAGAAATGACTTATTTACTTTGGTCTAATTTTTTGACCATAGTAAGAATGGTTGCAATACCAACTGTTTCTCCAGTTTCATCATAAATATCAACCAAGAATCTTACAATTCCCTTTGCGATATCAGCGTCATTTCGTTTTTCCTGATCCGTTTTTTCTTTTACCGTGAAACGAACTCCTAAAGTTGTACCTGGATAAACAGGCTTAGTGAATCGACATTCATCAATACCATAGTTTAACAATACCGGGCCTTTTTTAGGATCAACAAATAATCCTGCGGCCTTAGATAAAACAAAGTATCCATGAGCTACACGCTTTTCAAAAATGGTTCCGTCTAGCGAAGTTTCATCAACGTGTGCATAAAAGTTATCTCCACTAACATTAGCAAAGTTGACAATATCCGCATCGGTAACTGTATACTTATGTGTAAATACCGTTTCACCTATTTCTAATTCCTCAAAATGTTTACGGAACACATGCGGATTAGCCTCTGGCTGATCAGCTCCAACCTGGAACTGTTTTGTAATTGCTGTAATAGTTTGTGGATGTCCCTGAATGGCTGTACGTTGCATATAGTGTAATACACCTCGTTTTCCACCCATTTCTTCTCCTCCTCCAGCTCTTCCTGGTCCACCATGCGTTAACAATGGCATTGGAGATCCGTGTCCTGTACTTTCCTTAGCACAACGTTCGTTCAACACCAAAATACGTCCGTGCATATTAGCTGCTTTAACGACATAATCGGTCGCAATTTTATCATCAGCCGTTACAATTGAAGAAACCAATGATCCTTTACCCATTTTGGCAATTTCAATGGCATCATCCAAGTCTTTATATGGCATTATGGTTGATACCGGACCGAAGCATTCAATTTCGTGAACAGCCGTTTTATTCTTAGGATCATCGTTTCTAAATACAACTGTTCCAATGAAAGCACCTTTGTCTTTATCTGCTCCAACTACATCAAATTCATCAGGACCACCAATCACGATATCCTGCTCTTTTTTAAGCAGTTCTATATTTTCTTTTACTCGTTCAACTTGCAACTTGGTTGCCAACGATCCCATTCTAACTGTTTTATCAGATGGATCTCCAATAATATTTTTAGATAGTCGTTTTGCTAAAGCTGATTGAACATCATCAATTAGTTCTTCCGGTACAATAATTCGACGAACTGAGGTACATTTTTGTCCGGCTTTAACCGTAATCTCTTTTTGAACCTCTTTCACGAAAATGTCAAATTCTGAAGTTCCTGGAACTGCATCTTTTCCAAGAATAGCAGCATTCAATGAATCTGCCTCAAGGTTAAACGGAACTGAATTGTTCACGATATGAGGCATGGATTTCAATTTCATTCCTGTTGCCGCAGATCCTGTGAAACTTACAACATCCTGGTTGGTTACATGATCGATAACTCCTCTACCCAATCCTACAACCAATTGTAATGCCCCTTCCGGTAAAATTTTAGAATCAATGATATCTCTAACCATCAATTCGGTTAAGTAGCAAGTGTACTCCGAAGGTTTTACAATTGCCGGAACACCTGCCATGAAATTCACCGCTACCTTTTCTAACATCCCCCAAATAGGGAAGTTAAAGGCATTAATATGAACCGCTACTCCCTCTTTTGGAACCATGATATGGTGTCCCATAAATGATCCTCCCCTTGACAATGGAACCGGATCACCATCCACATAATAAGGTAAATCTGGGAATTGTCTACGAAGTGATGCGTTGGCAAAAAGGTTACCAATTCCTCCTTCAATATCAATCCATGAATCAATTCGGGTAGCACCTGTTGCGGCACTTAAAGCGTAGTATTTCTTTTTATTTCCAAGGAGAAAAAGTGCCAAATTCTTTAGCATAATACCCCTTTCCTGAAAGGTCATTTTTGCCAAAGCCGGGCCTCCGGTTGTTCGGGCATAGTTCAACATGGCGGCATAATCCAACCCTTGTGATGAACATTCACCTATTTTTTCTCCTGTAATTGCGTGGAATAATTCCGTCTCAACTCCTTCTCCACTGACCCATTCTCCACAAATATAATTTTGGTACGATTGCATTCGTTTGAGTTTTGTCAAAATAAGCCCTAAATTTAAGAATTAAATTGACAACCCTCTGTCCTCAAAGCCAATCGTAATCAATGGAATGTTTGAGCCAATACATGATTTAGAACCTCCTTCATGCTTTGTTCATTTGCTCGAATCTGCTGAGGTACAATACTTTCCTCAGACATTCCCGGATTGGTATTTACTTCAATCAAAAATGGAACACCATCCTCATTCACAATATAATCAACTCTAGCTAGCCCTTTTAAGCCTAGTCGTCGATAAATATTTTTTGAGGTATTAAACAGTTCAGTTTGTAATGTAAATGGAATGTCCGCCGGAGTAATTTCATTTGACTTTCCTTCATACTTTGCCGAATAGTCAAAATACTCATTATCGGTCACAATCTCTGTTGGAGGCAAAGTAACAATCCCTGCTCCCTTGGCATATAATCCGCAGGTAATTTCTCTTCCATCAATACACGACTCAATAACTACCTCATCTCCTTCTTCAAAAGCACGGGCAATAGCATCAGGCATTTCCATCAATGTTTTTACTTTGGTAATACCAAAACTTGAGCCGCCATCATTGGGCTTTACAAAACAAGGGAATCCTAGCTCATCAGCTATTTCAATCGGATTTGGACTATCTCCTTTTCGGATCAAAATAGCTCTTGCCGTAGCAATACCAAAGGCTCTTAAAAAACTATTGCAGGCCCATTTGTTAAAACTCAAAGAGGCAGAAAAAACCGATGAGTTTGCGTATGGAAGACCAAGCATGTCAAAATAAGCCTGAAGTTTCCCATCTTCACCAGGTGTACCGTGAATGGTTATAAATGCGATATCGAATGATTTTTCGGTATCATTATCGATAAAAGTAAATTTGTTCTTGTCAATTGGCAGAACAACTCCTCCCTTTAGTGCTACATGCCAACTTTTACGACTAATCTCGACCAAATACGGTTCATATAAATCTCTATCGATATTTTCGTAAATAACACCAGCACTTTTTTCAGAAATCTGAAATTCAGAAGAGTATCCTCCAAAAATAATTGCCACTTTCTTTTTCATCTTATTTGCTTTAGGCTGAATATGTTGCCCTTAAATATAGCTATTAAAGATAGCGAAGAAATGGATGTTTTCGGAAGATGTTAACAGCCAATTTTAGAAAAAGGACATAAATTCCTCATACGTCATTTTGTACGTATAATCAATGTCCCATTTTTTGGCAATGAGGAAGGCCCCAGCCTTAATTTTTCCTTTGATATTAAAATCGATTCCATTCCCAGAAAGTAATGCCCATAGAGATGAAAAAGCACTCTTAACAAAGTTTTCAGAATCACCTACCAATACAAAAGGATATCCAGCCTCGGTCTTCTTTTTAAGTTTTACCTTTTCATGGATACGAACCCATCCACAATCCTGCCCAGCTATGGTAAGAAAAAGCGAAGAAGGTTTTATAACAATGTTGTACCAATTGGGATTATTAATGACATAATCAAATCCTATATGTGTTTTATCTCCTTCTTTGCTTACGGAAAAATTTTCCATGGCATTAAATTCGATATCCTTATAAAACTGTGCATTTGATTGAAAGCTCAGCAATAACACAAAAAGGATAAGTGTATTTCTCATTTTCTAGTCCTGCTTTAATTTTGCATAGTGTTCAAAGAACAACGGAATGGTTTCAATTCCTTTAAAGTAATTCTCAACACCGTAATGCTCGTTTGGCGAATGGATAGCATCTGTATCTAATCCAAAACCAAGAAGTACCGTTTTAATTCCCAACACTTTTTCAAAAAGCGCTACAATTGGAATTGATCCTCCACTTCTGATTGGAATAGGTTTTTTACCAAAACTATCTTGAATGGCTAAACTTGCCGCCTTATATTCTATTGATCCAGGTGAGGTCACTGCCGGATCACCTCCATGATGTGGAGTTACTTTTACCTTTACACCTTTAGGTGCTATGCTCTCAAAGTAATCCTTAAACATTTTAGTGATTTTATCCGGATCCTGATTTGGAACCAAACGCATCGAAATTTTTGCATTTGCTTTAGAAGCAATAACTGTTTTTGCTCCTTCACCAGTATATCCACCCCAAATTCCATTTACATCTAAAGTTGGTCGGATGGTAGCACGCTCCATTGTTGAATAACCTTTTTCTCCATAAGTAGACTCAATATCCAATGTCTTGCAATATTCCTCTTCAGAGAAAGGTGCTTCAGCCATTTCAGCTCTTTCCGTTTCAGACAATTCCAAAACGTCGTCGTAAAAACCTGGAATGGTAATTCTGTTGTTATCATCCATCAAAGAAGCAATCATCTTATTAAGAATGTTAATAGGATTTGCTACTGCTCCACCATAAAGTCCAGAGTGCAAATCTCTATTTGGCCCAACAACTTCCACCTCTACATAACTCAAACCTCTCAATCCAACAGTAATTGATGGAGTTTCCATTGAAAGCATACCCGTATCTGAAACCAGAATTACATCAGCTGCAAGTTTTTCTTTGTTTTCACGAATGAAATCCTCCAGGTTCTCTGATCCAACTTCCTCTTCTCCTTCAATGATAAATTTGACATTACAATCCAATTTATCTGTTGCCATCATTGCTTCAAAGGCCTTTACATGCATGTACATTTGACCTTTATCATCACAAGCTCCTCTTGCGAAAATGGCACCTTTTGGGTGAATTTTTGTCTTCTTAATTACCGGTTCAAACGGATCTGAATCCCACAAGTCCAAAGGATCTGGTGGTTGAACGTCATAATGTCCATAAACCAAAATTGTAGGTAATGACTCATCAACGATCTTTTCAGCATACACAACCGGATGCCCGTAAGTTGGCATAATTTCAACTCTATCTGCTCCCAAATCTGTAAAGGATTTTGAAAGATATTCAGCCGTAGCAGCCATGCTACCAGTATAGTTAGAATCTGCACTGATTGATGGAATACGTAAAAGTTCAAATAGTTCTTTCAGGAATTTGTCCCGGTTCTTCTGAATATAGTCGTTGATCATAGAGTTATTTTAGGTTTCCAAAGGTACAAATACTTTAGATTTAGCTTCAAAAAGAAACTCAAAAAATTACTGTACTTTTGTGCAACCTTTTAGGACCGTTTTTGGTCTTTAAGGTTAGGCACCCAATAAAGACTTATAAAAATGGATATGAAAAAGCTGATTGTTTCCTTCTTATTGCTTCTCGGTTCGATGACCGCAAAATCACAAGCAATTGTAGTGGAAAATGTTTTAACTCCGGAAGAGCTGGTTGAGGATGTGTTGGTAGGAACCGGGGTAGTAATCATGAATGTTGAATTCAACTATTCAGTTCCCCTCGCAACATCGGTTCAGGCAATGGCCGGATACTTTGATGCGGATGGAACAACCTTCCCAATTGACGAAGGAGTAATTTTAGCGACTGGTAACTGCGCATTGGCAGTTGGGCCAAACGATGCTGGTGGAGCAACGGATAATGATGGTGTTGCAACAGACCCGAATGATCCGGATTTGAATGCAATTTCAACAGCTGTTGTAAATAACGAAGCGGTACTAGAATTTGACTTTATCCCTGATGGAGATTCAGTTGTATTTAATTACATTTTTGCTTCAGAAGAATATCCTGAATATGTAGGTTCTACTTATAACGATGTTTTTGGTTTCTTTATTAGTGGACCTGGTTTTGCTGGACCATATACAGCAGGTGCAGAAAATATTGCATTAATTCCTGGAACAACAACTCCAGTGGCAATTAATAACGTTAACAATGGTACTGCAGATGCAGGGCCATGTGAAAACTGTGAATACTATGTAAGTAATGCTGGTGGAACTGCCGTGCAATACGACGGTCACACAACAGTATTACAAGCTGCAGCTTCAGTAGAATGTGGAGAAACTTATCACATTAAGATTGCAATTGGTGATGCTGGAGATATGGCATGGGATTCTGCCGTATTCTTAGAAGCTAGTTCATTCTCTTCAAATGGTATCTCAGTTGAGGTAACATCTGCAATTGGAGATGATGCAATTATTGAAGGATGTGACTCAGCATTAGTAGAGTTTATTCGACCTGAAGAGGCAGATACAGTTGCCATTACTGTTGAGTACGAAATTGGAGGTACTGCTATTGGAGGTACAGACTACGATGCTTTAGATGGATCTGTTGATATGGGAATTGGTGTTGATACAGTTTCGTTCTACATCGCTCCTTATTTGGATGCTTTAGATGAAGGAACTGAGACTATTACTATTTCAGTTTCATTCTTAAATGAGTGTGGCGATACCGTAACAACCACCGCCACCATAGAGGTCATAGACCCCATGCCTTATGAAATTATTTCAACCGACACAACCATTACCTGTCCGCAAGATTCCGTCTTAATAGCCGTCACCACAGATGGAGGTATAGACCCTATTGAAATGACCTGGACACCAGGAGGTGGATCCGGCTCGGAATTATGGGTCCCTGGTTTAACGGCCGGAACAACGACCTATACGATTGATGCAACAGACGCCTGTGGAGTAGATGCGACGGGTACAATTGAAGTAACCATTGATCCTGCACCAACCCCGTCTATTGTGTTTAATGAAGATGAATTTACGATATGCCCGGCAGCAGGAGCCGACATAACCTCTACGGTTATTGATCCTTATTCAACTCCTGTAACTTACGAATGGGACCCAACAGGAGAAACCACTGCAGATATTACAGCTAGTCCAACTTCAGATTCATGGTACTATTTGACCATTGAGGATGGATGTTTCACAATTACCGATTCAGTTGAGATTTTAATTGGAGGAGTAGATATTGATGATATTACAGTTGTTGATGCTACAGATTGCCCTGGAGCACCATCACCAACTTTAGGATCTATTACAGTAAGTCCTGATTTCCCAACCTGGACATATGAATTAGTAGGATTTGTAGGTCCTCAACCTTCAGGAGTATTTAACGATTTAGCTGGAGGTATTAACTATATTCTTTCTGTAACAGATGAAAATGGATGTACTTCGGATACTGTTGTGTTTGTGCCACTTGGAGCTAATGAGGTTGAAGCTGATTTTATTTTAGATAGCTTGAGAAACGTAAGTTGCTTTGACGCTGCTGATGGTGGAGCTTTTGTAACGAACATTACTGGTGGTTTGATGCCTCCATTTGATGTAGATTGGAACACGACTACCGGAACTTACTCTTCTGATACTGGAATTCCTGATGGAGGATCTTCTGACATTGACAACCTTACTGGAGGTCTTTGGACTGTTGTCGTTACTGACCAGTTTGGATGTTCATGGTCTGAAACATTTGAAATTGAAGAACCAGACGAAATGGATTTCCACTTTACATGGAATGAGCCTAACTGTTTTGGATTTACTGATGGATCAGTTACAGCAAACGTAACAGGTGGTAATGGAGATTACACCTATACAATTACGGATACAGTTCCTGACGTACTAAACGTTTCTAATTCCAACACGGCGAACAACCTTGGAACTGGATGGTACTATGCCACTGTAGTTGATGCTAAAGGATGTGAGGTAAGTGGAGCAGTATTCTTAGATCAGCCAGATCCGATCACAGCTGATTTGGATATCAACCAACCACAATGTTATGGAATTCCTACTGGATGGGTTGAAGTTGACTCTGTTTACGGATACCAGGGAGACTACGATAATATTTCTTACTTCTGGGAGCCTAATCCAGGAGGAGTTGGAGGAATTGGAGCTACTTTCAATAACAAAATGGGACCTGGTGATTACACCATTACAATTAACGACTCACTTTGTTCTACAACAATTGATTACACAATTGAATACCCACCACAGCTAATCTTCACTGAAATTGGATATGAGCCTGCTTACTGTAGATTATACTCGTACCAATCAGGTAACGGAAAAGTATTTGCCGCTGCTGGAGGAGGAACACCAGATTATACATATACATGGGTTAACCAGGAAACTGGTGCAGAAACAGAAAACACAACATGGGGAGGATTAAATCCTGGTTCATACCAAATTACCGTAACGGATAATAACGGTTGTGTATTAACTCAGCAAATTGTATTGGATTCATTAATTCCTCACGCTGACTTTACTGTTACTTCTGCTCAGCTAGATGGGAACTTAGCCGGAACAGCTGTTGTTTGTGCTGAGTTTGTAAACACTTCAACTGACTTTGCATTATTGGAAGATCCTTTGGCTGATACATCTGGATGGTGGCACTTAAATACTCCACAAGATCCAACTTCTGAACCATGGACTTACTATGAAGGTACAGAAGGATTTAATCAGGTATTGGATACTTGTTATGAGCATGGTGGAGAATATGATGTTTGTTTGATTGTTCAAAACCACAATGGATGTGTGGATACAACATGTAAAACAATTACAGTTTACGATCCACTTATCTTTAAACCTGTTAATATCTTTACACCAGATGGTGATGGTGTAAATGATATCTTCACTTTTGAATTCCTTTCACAAGCGGTTAAAGAAATAAATGTTGTCATTGTAAACCGTTGGGGAGTAAAAATGGCTGAGTTGAATCACATCACAGAAGGATGGGATGGAACTGACCAAAGCGGATCTCAATGTAGAGACGGTGTTTACTTCTACATTTATGAAGGTGAAGCTGAAAATGGAGATCCATTCAGCGGACAAGGAACCATCCAATTAATTGGAACGAAATAATTCTTATCACAGATAAATAAAAAGCGGGTCGAAAATTTCGACCCGCTTTTTTTATATACAAAAAATAATATAAGATTTAGAAATGAGTCCAGCCCTGGGCTTCCATTGGAATACTTTGACCATTTCTATCCACTACATTTACACCTGCGTTTTTATCAGTATAATGCCCGACAACCGTCATGTGTTTACTGTCTTTAATTTTATCGTAATCGTTTTGAGAAATTGAAAACAATAATTCATAATCCTCTCCTCCATTCAAGGCACACGTACTTGGATCCAAATTAAAATCCCGAGCTACGTCATATGTTTCCTGATCAATTGGAAGTTTTTCATCGTAGATTTCAGCTCCTAATCCACCAGCTTTACACAAATGCTTAACCTCTGATGCCAGACCATCCGAAATATCGATCATCGATGTTGGCATGATTCCCAACTCACTCAAATGATGAACAATGTCCTTACGAGCTTCTGGTTTTAGCTGACGTTCCAAAATATAATCTACCCCTTCCAACTGTGGTTGCATATTTGGATTGTCTTTATATACTTCTTTCTCTCTCTCTAAAACCTGCAGCCCCATGTAAGCTCCTCCAAGGTTTCCACTCACAACCAACAAGTCATTTTCCTTACCACCACTTCGATAAACAATTTCATCTTTAGCAACAGTTCCCATCGCTGTGACCGAAATAATTAACCCGGAGGTAGAAGAAGTAGTATCTCCTCCTACCAAATCTACCTTGTACAATTCGCAAGCTTTATGAATTCCGGCATAAATTTCTTCCAATGCCTCTACAGAAAATCGGCTGGAAACAGCTATTGAAACAGTGACTTGTTTTGCTTCACCATTCATAGCATAGATATCCGACAAGTTTACGATGATAGATTTATACCCTAAATGACGAAGTGGAGTGTACATCATATCAAAATGAATTCCCTCCACTAGCATATCAGTTGAAACCAGGGTAAAATAATCTCCCGAATCAATTACTGCCGCATCATCTCCAATTCCTTTTATGGTAGAATCTTGATACTTCTGTGTTTTTTCGGTCAACTTATCAATTAAACCAAACTCTCCAAGATTTTCAATCTCTGTTCTCTTCTCCATATTCTCACTTCCCCTTTTTTTAGTCTAAGGAACCAATCATTTTCGTAGGATCAACCCACTCTTCGTATTTCTCCTCTGGCACATACCCCAATCGAATTGCTTCTTCTCTCAAAGTTGTTCCGTTAGCATGTGCTGTGTTTGCAATTTCAGCTGCTTTGTAATATCCAATTTTTGTATTTAAAGCAGTTACCAACATCAAAGAGTTGTTCAATAATTCTTGAATTCTAGTATGATTAGGTTCAATACCTTGAGCACAATTCTCATCAAAAGAAATACAAGCATCTCCAATCAACTCAGCCGACTGTAAGATATTAGCAGCCATCATTGGTTTAAATACATTCAACTCATAATGACCTTGTGTTCCTCCAACAGTAACAGCAACATCGTTACCCATCACCTGTGCACAAACCATTGTCATAGCTTCACATTGTGTAGGGTTTACTTTTCCTGGCATAATGGACGACCCTGGCTCGTTAGCTGGAATGGTAATTTCTCCAATTCCCGATCGTGGTCCTGATGCCATTAAACGGATATCGTTGGCAATTTTGTTCAAAGAAACAGCCAATTGTTTTAAAGCTCCGTGCGTTTCAACAATTGCGTCGTGAGCTGCTAACGCCTCAAATTTATTTTCAGCCGTTACGAATGGGAGTCCACTAAACTCAGCAATATACTTTGCAACCAAAACATCATACCCTTTTGGCGTATTCAAGCCCGTACCTACAGCAGTCCCACCCAAAGCCAATTCGGCCAAATGAGCCATTGTGTTACGTAAAGCTTTTAAACCATGCTCTAATTGTGAAGCATATCCACCAAATTCTTGTCCTAATGTTAAAGGAGTTGCATCCATTAAATGCGTACGCCCAATTTTTACCACATCTTTAAAATCGGCCGATTTCTTTTTGAGGGTATTCAAAAGAGCCTCAACACCAGGAATGGTTTTTTCAACAATCATTTTATATGCTGCAATGTGCATTCCTGTTGGGAACGTATCATTTGAAGACTGAGACTTATTTACATCATCATTTGGTAAAAGTGTTTTTTCCCCTTCTCCAATTTTATTACCAGCTAATTCATGCGCGCGGTGAGCAATTACCTCATTCACATTCATATTAGACTGCGTACCTGATCCCGTTTGCCAAATCACTAAGGGAAATTGGTCATCCAATTTTCCAGCTAAAATTTCATCGCAAACCTGACCAATTAAATTTCTTTTTTCTTCAGAAAGAACACCTAACTCACAATTGGTATAAGCTGCCGCTTTTTTCAAATAAGCAAATCCATAAACTACCTCCAAAGGCATAGATGCCGCAGGACCAATTTTAAAGTTATTTCTTGAACGTTCGGTTTGTGCTCCCCAATACTTATCAGCAGGAACTTTTACCTCTCCAATGGTGTCTTTTTCAATTCTGTATTCCATAATTATTTTGTCATTCTGCAAGCTTCTGTCTTAACTTTCTCTTTTCCATCTTTTTTCAACCATGATATCCTGAAAAAAAGAGAATGTTTACTGAAAACTTGTTTCTATTTAAGAATATATATTAACTTTACGTCGTAAATTTTACCACAAAAGTAACAATATATTAGATCATGGTAGCTTTAGGATTCTGCGTATTTTTATTGATTGGTCTTATGGCCTTCTGGTGTTTAGCTTTCTTAATGGGATTCGTAATTCCGTTTTGGGTAACATTAGGAACAATGAAAATGTTGCGTCCTAAAAGATTGGTAGAAGAGTCAGCTGAGTAAGCGCAATTTCTACCCTCTTTTTTAATTATTCTGTAAGAATTCCAGAATTTTCTCTGGCGGTCGACCAATTACTGCTTTATCTCCTTTTACTAAAATTGGACGTTCGATTAATTTCGGATACTCTACCATCATTTGGATGTAATCATCTTCTGATAATTCTTTTCCCTTAAAGTTTTCCCGGAATATTTTTTCTTTCTTCCGAACCAAATCCTCAGCAGCTATTCCCAATTTGGCAACTATACTTCTAAGCTCTTCCTCATTTATAGGATTGGCTATATACTTAACAACTTCAACCTCTTGATTAGCCTGCTCAATTAAAGCTAAACCTTCTCGGCTTTTAGAACAGGATGGATTGTGATACAACTTCATTTTCTTTGATTTAATTTATTCGTGAAAAATATACAACTCTTTCCTTTATTCGCTCGTTTTTAAATAGGAATAATATTAATTTAGTCCCTACTTAATCCAGAAATGCTCAAGACCACACTTTTAGCCCTTTGTGTTTTATTTTGCGCCTTGTTTTCAATAGGGCAATTCACCTATGTAGATGATGCAATGGCTGGAGATTGCGGATGTCATGACATTACTCAAGATGTTACAGCTGAAAATGGTTCCTTTTATCAAAATGCGACGATTAACCTCAACCTTGCTTTTTCCATGCAATTTAATGTCAACTTTGGCTGTGATGATGCAGGTGGTGAAGGTGTAGCTTTTGTTTTACAAACTGACGCCTGGACCAGTGGTTTAGCGGGCCCTGAAATGGGATATGGCGGCATGGGAACAAATGTCCTTGCCGTTGAGTTTGATACAAAAGACAATGAAGCAAGTGGGGAAGCCTCCAATTCGGATGTTCCTTACGACCATATATCGCTTCAGGATAATGGTGATACTGACAACGATCCTTCAAATCCCAACAATTTATTAGGGGTTATTCCAACACAAATTTTAGTAGGTTCTGATAATGTCGAAGATTGCGAAAAACATCTAGTCCAGATTGATTGGAGTCCTGGAGCTGCTCAAACAATTAGTGTATTTGTTGATGGCATTTTATCCCTCACCTATTCTGGAGACATGATTACGAATCAGTTTGGAGGAAATCCAACTGTTTTGTGGGGATGGACTGGAAGTACGGGTTCAACCACAGGTTCAAATCGACAAATCATTTGTACCACTTTTGCTCCAGAGATTGATATTGAAGCAGATGCTACTTATTGTGATGGAGATGCAATTGCCGACTTAACCGTTGTTTCCCCTACCACTGGAACGATTAATTGGTATGACAATCCATCCTTGAGTCCATCTTTAGGAGTTGGATCAACCTTTACACCTCCTTCAACTGTTGGAACCGTAACTTATTATGCCACAGAAACAGAAACTACCCTGGGGTGCGAAGGAGAACCTGATAGTGTCGTAATCACCATTAATCCTATTCCTCCTGCACCATTAATCAGTGGTACAACAGAATATTGTCAATTTGAACTACCTTCCCCACTTGTAGCTGAAACATCTTATGACGGAGATGTTAGCTGGTATAGCGGACCTCCTCCCGCTCCAATTCTTTCAACACTTGATGAATACAATCCTCCCACTAACTTTCCAGGAACATACTCCTATTTCGTAACCGAAACCGCTGAAGGTTGTGAAGGTCCAGCCACAGAAGTTGTTGTGACAATAAAACCACAACCAGATCCTCCTGCTGTTGACGGAACTTTAATTTACTGCGAAGATGATATTCCAACTCCATTAATAGCAACTCCATCCATGGGAGGAGACATTTCATGGTTTGAAGAAGATGGAACCTTTTTAGAAAGTGGACTTAGTCACACACCTACTCTCACACCAGGAACCGTTATCGTAGTTGCAAACGAAACTTTAGATGGTTGTACGGGAGATGATACCACTATTACGATTACCGTTCACCCATCTCCATTTGTTGACGTTCCTGAATCAATCAGTATCTGTAAGGGAGATGAAGTAGACATTGAAGCAGAAAACAATGGCTATGACATTAGTTGGAGTACTGGAGATTTAGGTACTCCTATCACCTATTTTACCGATACCACCACCTGGGTATATGTTACAGCCACCAACCCTCTATGTGGATTTATGCAAGACAGTGTTTTAATCATTGTCAACTCCTTGCCCTATGTTGCAGCTTACAAAGATACAGCAATAGGACTTGGACAGGAAGTACTATTATACGCCAACTCTGGAGCTGAAAATGTCACTTTTAGCTGGAGTCCAGATCCTACTGAATGTGTTGACCCAGCTTGCAGTGAAGCTTATGTTGTTCCTAATCAAGCTACTGTTTACGTTGTTACTGCTACAGATTTGAATGGCTGTAATCACAAAGACACTGTTCTTGTAGATATAAAAGGCTTAACAGAAATTTTTGTTCCAAATGTCTTTTCACCTAACAATGATGGTTCAAATGATGTCTTAGAAGTTTTGGGACCACGACTCTTTGATTTTGATTTTAGAATTTATGACCGTTGGGGAAAGATGGTTTATCGATCTTCTGATCAGCGAAATGGCTGGGATGGAACCTTTAAAGGTGAACCTCTTTCTGCTCAAACATTTGTTTATGTTGTCACAGGAGAAACAATCCTTGGAGAAAAAATAAAAATTGAAGGAAATGTATCCATTATAAAATGATACATTTACCAACCAATGACCCTTAAGATTCGTTTTCTTAAATGACTTACCTAATCTCGTACTCTATGAAAAACCTCTCCCTTATTTTAATCGTGTTTTTGCTATTTAGCACGAATTCTTTTTCTCAGGAGTTAAGCTCTCCATATAATTCAACTTACGGAGATAGCCCAATTTATTCAACACCGCTACCAAGTACAAAGGCCCCAGGCGATTCTTGTGGTGCGTATTTTAACAACTACATTGGATTGACTAAAACTTCTACTATCGGAATTGAGTATTTAAAAACCGGAGATGTTTCAGGAATTGATTATGTTGGTCGTGCACAACGATTTTATACTCCCCAGGCAATTGAAGTAAGTGGAGTTCAATTTTATTCTTATTTCTCAGATCCAACAGTGGACTCAATTCAGGTAATTGTTTACCTCTGGGATTGGGACGAAACACTAGATTCTGTTGGTACGGAACTAGCATCGGATACCGTTTGGGTAACACATACTGCCTATACACCCGATTTACCTGAAGTTGAAGTAAATGGATTTTTTGATGAGCCAATTACAGTAACCGAAGACTATATTGTTGGAGTTATTGCCGCAGATGCAAATGACGATTCATTAAGAATTTATACGAGTTCTGCCGCAGCTGCCGATGGAGCTGGTGAGGCAGTGTCTTTTGCCTATTACAACAACCCTTTGTACCCTACATTTGAAGGATGGTATCAAACCTTGGAAACTTTTGGAGCCAGTTATGACATTGACTATTTAATCTCTCCACGAGTGAAATTTGATTTGCATGAAGGATTTACCGTAATTGATGATACCATTTGTCCTGAAGTGGTTAGTGCGGGTTGCGCTGAATATGTTCAGATGCCAATTTTTGCCGACGGACAATACAATGGTAATAGTGCCACACCGGAGTCAATGATTGTTTATTATTGGGGAGACGGATTTCAAAACACGGGACTTCCTTCGGCCTGTCATACTTATTCAACTCCCGGTACTTATGAAATTAATTTAATCGACACTCTGGCAAGAAATGACTTCTTTTCACCACTTTGTATTGTTGATTTAACAGAAACAATTGTGGTTTTGGGGCCTCCTACTGCTAGTTTTGGTAGTAGCTCAGCAGGTTTAACTGCCGATTTTACCAATACCTCTACAGGTGCAGATTCGGTTGTTTATGATTTTGGAGATGGAAACAGCAGTAACTTAGATGATCCTTCACATACTTACTCTTCTACAGGAACATACACCGTAACTTTAATTGCTTATAACATGTGTTCTTCTGATACAACAAGCATGGAAGTAGTTATTGATGATGTGGGAGTCTATGAAAACAATAAAAACTTTGTTGTCTATCCAAATCCTGCTAACGAGCAACTTATTGTTGCTGACATTGAAGCTGGATCTCAAATCGAAATCATCAACTTAATTGGACAAACTATTTACACTACTTCAGCCACTAGCTCTAAAGAAAACATGGACGTTTCTTATTTACCAGCTGGAACTTACTTTGTGAGAATTAGTGGTTCAACAGACCAATACACACGAAAATTTGTAGTACGACACTAAACTAAATTCAGTATAAAAAACGTAAGACCGGATGTAAAACACATTCGGTCTTTCTTTTTTCCTAAAATAATCCTCAACTTTGCAATATGCGGAATGGTGGCTTAAAAAACCCGATCTTTTTATTCTATCTGCTGGTATTTTATGTAATCCTGCAATTCTTGTGGTGGATTTACCTTATTTTCAGCCTTAATGAGCAAATTTATTCCGAATCACTTGTTTTAAAAAACAAGGCCTTAATGATTGTCGGAGAAGGTTCTGTATTCCTATTAATTCTCACAGGAGGTATTTTAATGATTCGTCGGGCATTTAAGCGTGAAATGGAAGTGAATGAACATCAACAAAACTTCTTGATGTCCATCACACACGAACTCAAATCACCCATTGCTTCTATTAAGCTCTTTATTCAAACCTTAAAGTCAAGAGATTTGGATGAGGCCAAACGGGATGAAATTTATGACCAATCACTTAAAGAAATTAACCGACTAAATAATTTGGTAGGGAATCTTCTTTTAACCCAAAGCATTGAAAACAAGAACTATTTTCTGGATAAAAAAGTCATCGCCATCAACGATTTAATTGAGGAGGTAGTTGATAATTTAAAAGCCAGTGCCTTAAAACAGCATTCGGTTCAGTTAGATCTGCTTCCTTTTGAATTAAATGCGGATAAAGAAGCTATTCAATCTGTCATCAACAATATTCTCGAAAACGCAGCCAAATACTCTCCTGCTAATACTACAATCAACGTTCAAATTCGTCAATCTGATTCTACCACTATTTTATCATTTAAAGATGAAGGTCAAGGAATAAGTGATGATGATAAACTTCGAGTTTTCGATAAATTTAAACGCATCGAAAACGAAATGACACGTCGATCGAAAGGGACCGGACTTGGATTGTTCATTGTCAAGTTTATTGTAGATGAGCATGGTGGACAAATTATTCTTAAAGACAATCAACCCAAAGGGTTAAATTTTGAAATACATTTTAAACAATGAAAAAAGTTGCACTGGTAATTTTAGATGGTTGGGGACATGGTGACCATTCAAAATCAGACGGAATTTTTAATGCAGACACTCCCTTTATGGATGAGTTGGAAGCCTCAGCTCCATCGGCAGAATTATTAACCCATGGCGAACATGTGGGATTGCCGGAGGGACAAATGGGAAACTCTGAAGTAGGACATTTGAACATTGGTGCGGGTAGAATTGTTTATCAAGAATTAACCAGAATCAATAAGTCTATCGAGGACGGGGAGTTCTTTGAGATTTCAGTATTACGAGAGGCATTTGAAAAAGCTAAAGCCAATGGAAAAAAAGTGCATTTCATGGGCTTAACATCAAATGGAGGTGTCCATTCTTCAATTGGACATTTGAAAGCTTTATGCAAAATGGCTGATGATTACCAAATTGACAACTGCTACATTCATGCCTTTACCGATGGAAGAGATTGTAACCCCAATTCAGCGTTAAATCAAATGATTGGTTTGGAAGAATACCTGACAAATTCCTCGGTTAAAATTGCCTCGGTTATTGGACGTTATTATGCGATGGACAGAGATAAACGGTGGGAAAGAATCAAATTAGCATATGACCTTTTAATGGAAGGTAAAGGGACTAAAACTACTTCCATTACTGAAGCCATTAAAACATCTTACAACAATGACATCACTGATGAGTTCATTAAACCTCACATTATCTTAGAAGAAGGTTTAATTGAAGAAAACGATTTGGTTATTTGCTTTAATTTCAGAACAGATCGTTGCCGTGAAATCACTACCGTCCTAACCCAACAGGATATGCCAGAACATGGAATGAAAACAATTAAGTTGGATTACATTACCATGACCAATTACGATAGTACTTTTAAAAATATTGGAATTGTATTTGACAAAGAGAATTTAAAAAACACTTTGGGTGAGGTTATTGCCGATGAAGGGCTCAGTCAAATTAGAATTGCGGAAACGGAAAAGTACCCGCATGTAAGCTTTTTCTTTTCGGGAGGAAGAGAGGATGAATTTGATGGAGAAAGAAGAATTATGGTTAAGTCGCCAAAAGTAGCCACTTATGATCTTAAGCCCGAAATGAGTGCTCCTGAAATAACCGAAGCCATTTGTACCGAAATGGACAACAATCCTCCACATTTTATCTGCTTAAACTATGCCAATACAGATATGGTTGGCCACACCGGAGTTTATGAGGCCATTTTAAAAGCAGCAAATGAAGTTGATACTTGTCTTAAACAACTCGTAGAAAAAGGGAAAGAGAAAGGCTATAGCTTTGTTATTATTGCAGATCATGGCAATTCAGATTTTGCAATTAATCCGGATGGTTCGCCCAATACAGCTCACTCATTAAATCCTGTACCCGTAATTGTTTTGGATGAAGAGGTTAAACGTCTTAAAAACGGAACATTGCGCGATGTAGCACCAACTGTTCTTGATTTAATGGGAGTTTCTAAGTCAACTGAAATGACCGGATCTTCTTTGATCGACTAAACTATTTGATCAAGTTTTCAAGGCGGCTAAATTTTAATCACCTTGTATTTTTTGTTGTCAATTAACAGTATATATGTTCCTCCTGGAAGTTTAGATAAATCAATCTCAATCTGTTGGCTATCCTTATTACATCCTATTTTTGTTCGATTGGTTAAATCGATACCTGAAACGGTATAACAACGAAAATCTGAAACTTCCTTATTTCCAGCAGCAAATACAAAACCTTCTGTGGGATTTGGGAATAACTTAGTGTTATCACAATTGGTCACGGTCGATATAACATGTGAATAGGCTGAATTTCCGTCTGTATCAACCTGTTTCAATCGATAATATGAAATTCCCATTTTTGGATGCGGATCGGTGAATGAATAATGCAAAGTCGTTGATGAATTACCAGCCCCATCCTCATAACCAATGGCTTGCCAATCTGCTCCATTTGAGGAATACTCCACAACAAAATAATCATTGTTTCGCTCGGACTTTGTTGTCCAATATAAATCCACTGCACAATCCTCAGAAAGGGATAAAGAGAAGTCTGTTAAGCTAATGGGAAGTAAACTAACAGGGTTAATACTAATATCATCCACAATCAACCCACATGTTCCTGCTATTGTAGCTGTAAAATCAATTGTATGCGTAGTTGAAGTAGCAACGAATTCAAAACTCTCTGCTGTAAAACCAAAACCTCCCGTTCTTGATACTGCTGTTGCAGCTAATGCACCTCCATCAACACTAACATTCATTGATTGTACTGCCGGTCCACAAGTTGTTCTCCGCGAACAAATAAAATCTAAGGAATAAACAGCTCCTATCGAAAAACCTGAAATAGTTTGACATAAACCAGCTCCTGCATCAACCTCTGCAACCCTATTTGATGGATTACTACCGCCATAAGTGGTTTCAAAATAAGTTGCCTCAGGACCACAGCTCCATCCTGAACTAGTACTATTAAATGTTCCATTTACAACTACTTGTGAAAATGTAACATTAAGACCGAATAAAAGAAAAAATAGGAAGGGAAAAACTCGCATGTTTTTTTCTTTTAAAAATAAATTAAATTCTCTAGCTACCAATCTTTTATTCTGTTCTAATATGAACACCTCTATAGCTATAGGATAAATATGGCCAAGATTTAACACCCCTCAAGCCACTCATAATCAACCCAATAAAACACCACAGCTGAAATACTTATAAAACTTTCTCTACCGAGCTAAAAACTGAAGTAAATTTGCTATCCTAATTTGGGAATCAGATTCATTTCGGGAGCAACAGAGAAGTTAAAGATCAATAGCAAACCATTGACTATCAGAAAAATAAACCCGAAGGCATGATTCAAGCATATTAGAAGGTAAATAGTTATTATGAAAATTTTTACACTTACCCACCTTCCAAAAAAAGTCAAACACTTACAACAAACTGTTAATCAAGCCAAAAAAAATTACGATTAAAGACTTATTTATCTAAAAATCACAGTTTATTAACTGTTATATTTGTCCTTTTAAATAAGTTTTTTTCTTACATTTTAGAAATTACAACACAAACACTAGGTTTATATACCTATTTCACTTTTGATACGCACTCTTAAAATTTAAGACCAAATGAAATACTTAGTCCTTTCCCTAGTTTTTACTTTTTTTACAATTTCATCGTTTGGTGCAAGCCGATACTGGGTTGCTTCTTCTACCTCAAACTGGAACAACACCGCCAATTGGTCTACCACATCTGGAGGTGCTGGAGGTGCTTCTGTTCCTACCGTTGGAGATTTCGTTTATTTTAACGCAAATGGTCTTGGGAATTGTAATATAGATATCGGTGTTGCTATTGATGGAATTCAAATTTCTGGTTATACTGGAACCATTGATTTAAATGGGTTTTCATTTGATGCAACGACAAGTGGTATCGAAAACTGTACTTTTGCCAGCGGAACGATCAGCGATACCCCTGGTACTTCTTCTATCACTCACTCAACTTCAGGTACAAACCGTTTTTCAGGTACGACTTTTAATGTTCCCATTAACGTTACCGCCAACCTTGTAGATTTTGATGGGGGAACCTTCAACGATCCTGTAGTTGTTGAAAATAACTCATCGGGAAGTCCATGGGGAGCTGGAGGCTGTACATTTAACTCAACTTTTCAGGTAACCAATTCAGGAACAGGCAATTTCACCATGGGACAGAGCAGTGGCGATACTTTTAACTCCACAGTTACACTCATTAATACGAGTACCAATCGTATTAGAATGGCTAATACCGCAAGTGGTACCCAGTTCAACGGAAACATTACTGTTGAAAATACAGGAGGAGGAATTTACTTTGGTGATAACTCTGGGACATCAACATTGGCAGACACACGAACAATTACAGTTGGTGCTGGTGGCTTCTCAGCTGGGACATTACTTTTAGAAGAATTCACACAGCTAGGTGCTACTGCTCAAAATATTTCACTTTCTGGGACGGCAAGACTTCGCGTTAATCCAGGAACAGTATTCAACGCTACTGTTGATTTTGATGCTCCACGTATCGTTTTAGATGAAGGAACCTTTAATAGTATCACAGACATTGAAAAGACAGGAGCCAGTGATGATTCATCTCCTGGAGGAAACTCATTTGCGGGAAACCTCACTTTACGCAATAGTGGAAGTGGTTACTTTTTAATGGGGAACGGAACTTCTGATTCGTTTACAGGAAACGTCACCATGCTTAATAGCGGAACCCGACATATGTATTTGGCTTACAACTCAAGCGGAAATACAATTGGTGGCGATCTAACCATCACCAATACCACCTCAGGGACAGGTGGAGATATCAGAATTTCTTCTACCTCCAGCGCAGACTTAACCATAGGAGGAAACGTTAGCATGGCACATTCAGGTTCAGGAACAAATGGCAGCAATCTTTTAGGAGATGATGGAGACTTGACTGTCAGTGGGACTGTTACCATCAATAATTCAGGAAGTGGGACAAACAACTATACTTATATTGGTGATGCTGGTACCATTACCATTACTGGAGATTTGACCATTGTAAATGATGGTAGTGCAACAAATTCTCAGGTGTTCGTAGCAAACGGAACAGCATCAAGCATCACTTTAAACGGAGCAACAAATATTACCAATTCAGGTAGTGGAACAACCAGTAGAATTTATCTTGGAAACAATGGTGACATCACATTCAATGGAGTTTTAACCATGACGAACAGCAGCGCGGCTACAAACTCTCAGGTTTATTTAAATCACAATGACAATAGCTCTAACAGCTACAATCAAAATATTGTATTCAACTCAACCAATGCTGCTTCAGATGGTTTTTTATTTGGAAATTCTGACGGAAGTGGAACTTTGGCTGCGAGCCGAACAGTAACCATTGGAGCGGGAGGGTACATTGCAGGATCAATGTACTTCAGAAACTTTACTCAAACTGGAGCAACGGCACAAACTTTACAACCAACAGGAACAACCTTTTTTAGAAATTACGATTCTAACTGGGGTGGAAATGTTGATTTCAGATCACCACGAATTCGCACAAGAGGAACAACTTATAGTGGAACTGCTTATTTAGAAAAAACCGGAGGTGTTGCAGATGACGCTTCGGATGGAGGAAATACTTTCAGTGGAAATACCGAATTAGTGAATAGCGGATCAGAGTATTTCTTAATGGGAAATTCAAGTCCTGACACCTTTGCTGGAAATGTTGTGATGACCAACTCAGGATCTAACAACATGTATCTTGCCCACAATACTGCGGGGAATACGATTGCAGGAACTTTAATAGTTACTCATTCAGCTTCTGGAACCAACAGTAATGTTTATTTAGCCACCAATACGGCTTCTGACTTAACAATTGACGGAAATGCTAACTTCACAGTAAATGGGTCTGCTACCACCTCAGGTTTAAGAATTGCCTCCTCAGGAAGCGTGACATTTAATGGCGACCTCAATCTTACACAAAACACTACAGCAACAAATGCAGATAGCTATGTTGCTTCAGGGACAACTTCATCGGTAACAGTAGCAGGAGACGCAACTTTTAGCAATAACGGAGCTGGAACGGCACAACGAATTTGGATTGGAAACTCCGGCGATGTTACTTTCAATGGCAGTTTATCAATCTCTAACGCAAGTACAGCAACTTATTCGGCAGTTTATTTAAATCACAACGTAGCAAGTGTAAATGCTTACAATGGTGACATTGTTTTAGAATGTACCGACGCTTCATGTGATGGAGTTTACTTTGGAAACTCAGGAGGATCAGGAACATTAGCTGCAACTCAAACAGTAACCATTGGTGCAAGTGGTTTTATTGCAGGTGATCTCCAATTCAGAAACTTCACACAAGTCGGTGCTACTCCACAAACGCTCTTAGCAACAGGCACTGCAAGAATCCGTAATCAGGATTCAAATTGGGGAGGTAATATTGACTTTAGAGCTCCTAGAATGAATACGCAAGGAACAACATACAGTGGAACTTGTATTCTAGAAAAAACCGGAGGTATTGCAAATGATAATTCAATTGGTGGAAATACATTTAGTGGAAATACGGAATTAATCAACTCAGGAAGTGAGCAGTTTTTAATGGGGAATGGAAATCCAGATGTTTTTTCTGGAAACCTAATTCTAACAAACTCAGGAACCGATCATTTGTACCTGGGGTATAACAGTGCAGGAAATACCATTGCAGGAGATTTAACAATTACTCATTCTACAAGTGGAAGTTATGGAGTTGTTTCTGTCTCAAGCCAATCAGCTTCAACAGTGACAGTAGGTGGAAATGTTGATGCAGATGTTACTGGAACTACTAATGATGCCCGCCTTTATTTAGGAAATTCCGGAAGCTTTACCGTTACTGGTAATGCCGATGTAGACTTTAACTCTTCCGGAACAAACGGAACATTTTACAGCGCCTATAACGGAACTTCAATCTATAACGGAGACTTAACAATTACTTATAGTAACTCAGGAACAAATAGGTACATGTATCTAGCCCACAATGGAACAGCAACCGTTACGGGAAATTTAACTGTTACCAATAGTTCTACAGCCAATTCAGTAAACCTCTATACCGCCAACGCAAGTTCTTCTTCAGTAACGGTAAATGGAACCGCTACTTTTTCTAATTCAGGAGCTGGAACAACAAAAAGAATATATGTTGGAAACCAAGGAGACCTTACGTTTAACGGACCATTAAACCTTGCCAACTCAAGCTCTGCATCCAATTCTGAAATTTATGTGAACTATAACAGCTCTTCAGCTGGAGCATTTAATGATAACATTGTTGTTGAATGTACCGATGCATCATCTGATGGTATTCGGTTTGGAGCAAATGGTGGATCAGGAACATTGGCTGCTACACAAACCGTAGCTATTGGGGGCGGAGGTTTCATCTCCGGGAATCTTGAATTCAGAAACTTTACTCAAATTGGAGGCACTCCTCAAACCCTATTGGCTACAGGTACCGCACGAATTTATAACTACGATTCAAATTGGGGTGGTAATATTGACTTTAGAGCTCCAAGAATGAATACACGTGGAACAACATATAACGGAACTTGTATTCTTGAAAAAACAGGGGGTGTCGGTGATGATAACTCAGTTGGAGGAAACACTTTCGTTGGAAATACTCAATTAATCAATACAGGATCCAATCAATTCTTGATGGGGAATGGAAATCCTGATGATTTCCAGGCTGATTTGGACATTACAAACTCTGGAACCGATCATTTTTATTTGGCCTACAATAGTAGCGGTAATACTGTCGATGGTGACTTAAATATTGCCCATTCGGTAAGTGGATCTTACGGCTTCGTCTCTTTAGCTAATCAGTCTACTTCTTCATTAACCGTTGGTGGTCCAACAGTTGTAACGATTAACTCTACATCAAGTGATTCAAGATTTTACCTGGGATATGGTGGAGACATTACCTTCAACGATGACTTAACAGTAAATGTGGCACATACAACAGGACTTAGTTATGGTTATTTAGCCACTTCAGCCAGTTCCAATGTAACTGTTGCTGGAAACACAATTTTCAACAATACTTCAGCTGGTACAACTTCAAGAGTTTACGTAGCCAACAGTGGAACCGCTACTTTCACAGGAGACTTGACATTAACAAACAATACTACCTCTACCAACGGAAGGATGGCTTTAGCACAAGCCGCTACCTCTTCTGCTACGGTTAATGGTAACACAACTATCACTAATGCCGGTGCATCAACCACCAAAAGAATGTACATAGGAAACAGTGGTAATGTGACGTTTAATGGAACCGTTGATATCACAAACTCTTCTTCGGCAAATAACTCTCAGGTTTACTTAAACTATTACGGAACTGGAACCTACAATGACGACATTACCGTTGCAGTTACCGATGCCAGTTGTGACGGAATCTTGTTTGGACCTGGTGGAGGTGCCGGAACATTAGCTGACGGAGAAACAATCACAATAAGTGCTTCAGGATACATTGCCGGATACCTTTATTTTAGAAACTTCACCCAAATTGGAAGTACTGCTCAAACATTGCAACCAACTGGTACCTCTCGAATTGAGAACTACGATTCAGAATGGAATGGAAACGTTGATTTTCGTGCTCCAAGACATTACACACGTGGAACCACTTATAACGGAACAGCTCTTCTAGAAAAGAATGGAGCCTCAAATGATCCTAGTGTTGGGGGAAACATTTTTAATGCCTCCACTACTCTTCGCGTAACAGGAACCGGATACTTCATGCCTGCTAACGGAACTGGAAACGATTTTAATGCAGACGTAACTTACGTTAAAACAGGTACAGGAGCTATTCACCCCACTTATAACTCAACAAGTACCTATGCTGGTAACATTACAGTAGAATCAAATGCACAGGTAACTTTTGGTTCTGCAACTAATGGTCGTGCTCAGTTTGACGGCAGTTCGGCACAAAGCATCAATGCCATTGGCGCAACTCCTACCACTCGATTCAGAGACCTTCAAACTTCCAATACAGCAGATGAGATTACATTAAATGCACCTATCATCGTAATCACAGAATTGGATTTAGATGCTGGAAACATTGTTTCTACAACTGCTAACTTAATTTTCATGAATGATAATTCAATCGTTTCTTCGGTTTCAGATGATGCTTATGTATCCGGTCCAATTGAAAAAATTGGAAACGACGCCTTTACCTTCCCAGTTGGAAAAGGAGGATTATACCGTTACTGTGCTATCACTGCACCTACAAGTGGATCAGCCAGATTTAGAGCAGAATATTTCCCAACCGACCCAGGAGTATCTTACGATCCTACATCTTTAGATCCAACTATTGTTCAAATTTCAACTTGTGAGTACTGGACAATTGATCGAATCTCAAGTTCCAATAATGTAAGTGTTACACTTTCTTTCGAGGGAGGAAGCCCTGGATGTTCAGGTGTGGACCCTGCAGGATTACCAAGTCTTATTGTTGCCAGATGGGATGGTGCAGTTTGGAGAGATCATGGAAATGGTGGTACAACAGGAACTTCAATAGATGGAGATGTAATTAGTTCAGCTGCAGTAACATCTTTCTCCCCTTTTACTTTAGGAACAACAACTAGCATTAATCCTTTACCGGTTGAATTAGTAGAGTTTGAAGTTGAAAAGAATGATGACAAAACATTAATTCAGTGGACAACAAAATCAGAAGTTGATAACAAAGGCTTCGAAGTTCAGCATTCAACAGATGGAGTAAATTTTGAAACTATTGATTTTGTTGAGGGAGCTGGTAACAGTTCTGTTGAGATTGATTACAGAAGCATGGATTATGATCCGTATCAAGGAGTAAACTACTATCGATTAAAGCAAATTGATTTTAACGGAGACTACGAATACAGTCCGATTAGATCAGTAGAGTTTGATTTTGGAGACGATTTTGTAATCTACCCTAATCCAATCAATACCGGTAGTTTATTATCGATACAAGCTCCGGCCAATGATCAGGTTGACAAAATTGTAATTCGTGATGCCAGTGGACGTATCATCTACAAGCAGGATAGTTTTCTTACAAGTTCGAGGGTTGAAATCGAAACAATAGACTTGTCAAGCGGAATTTACATCATAGAAATTCAGGCAGGAAATAAAACGATCTCTAAGAAGCTAATTAAAAGCTAAAAGTGCTTTTTAGGTTTACCGGCGATGAAGTCTTTGAGGTAGTTAGGTTCAAAGTAAGCTACATCCTCAAATGACTCCTGTTGGAACTTTGCATAACTCAGTTGATTCATACCACTGGCACTAACAGGAATCTCAGAATTAAAAATGGCGTTAGGATGATTTATTACTTCTTGTACCTTTTCACTTCCAGGGCCAATGAATAAAATTTTATGCTCTTCTAGTAAATCCAGAAAAGAAGTTTCATCAATTACCTTTGCTTCTACTTCTTGAAATACGCTGAGGTCCTTTTGGTAGATTGCACAATAGACCTCCATTCTACGAGCATCAAACATGGGACAAATTAAATCCACCTCTTCTTCATTAATACGAGCAGCCAATGACTTTAAAGAATCAATGGCAATTAAAGGAATATTTAAACCGTAACAAAGTCCTTTTGCTGATGAAGTACCAATTCGTAATCCGGTGTAAGATCCTGGACCAGAACTCACCGCTATGGCATCAAGATCATTGAGTGTATACTCCAACTGATTAAAAAGTTCCTGAATGAATAAATTCAAATTCTCGGAATGGGTAAAATTTTCAGAATGAAAATCCTTTACCGCCAACTCATCACCATCTTTTGTTACACTAACCGAACAAACTTTAGTGGCGGTCTCAATGTTAAGAATAAGCGTCATTTACTGTCTTCGTCAATAATCATTATTTCTACCCTCCTATTAGCTTCTTCCTGCCAAGGCTCGGTAGGTTCTTCATACTTCATGTGCAAATTCCCGTAACCTACAACGGTCATACGGTTGGCGTCGATACCATTATCCTTTAAAAACTTTTTAACCGCTCTGGCCCTACTCTCCGACAAGTTTTGAATTCGCAAGTTATTCTTAACTCCCGGAGCGTTAACATGTCCCTGAATTTCAATTTTAATCTCATCATTCAAGGCCAAAAAGTCCATCAAACGCTTTAAAGCCGGTAAGGCTATTGGCATAAAGACATCGGAATTTTGCTCAAATTTAATATCCTCCAAAGCTAGTTTTTTACCGGGACCTAATCGCTCTAATTCGATAAGAATCTCTGAATTTTTATCCCGCATTTGTTCCGTGCTAATTACCTTGGAGTACAAAAAATAGCCAGGAGTATTAGACTCAATAAATAACTCTTTCTCCAAATTTGCACTAAAAATAAAGTCCGTTCCTAAAAAGAGGTCATTGTCTCTTCTAATTCCATTAAAGATGATATTGGCCTCTACTGGGTCCCCAGTATCTGCATCTCTAATTTTGACCCGAACGAAATTGTCGTTAGGATCATCTCGATAATCCTGAATAACAGAGGTTGTTTTTTGGACATCTCCAATTCGTCGATAAGCAACTCGTATTCTTCCTTTATAGGTTGAATTGGTATGGATCATTAAGTAATAAACATCATCATAATCTACCTCTACATGTGGTTTATAATCACCTCCTGTTCCTTTTTTATGATAGGAAGTTGTAGAATAACGAATAGGTTCAATCGTCCCTTTTTCCAATTCCTCACAAAAGCTATTATTGTTTGCCTTAAAAAGGTAATAGCCAAAATCCACATTATTTTCGGTGTAAATCTCAAACTCAAACTGACCTTTTAGATTAGGTTCTAAACGCAACCATACTGAGTTTACCTCACTATGTTCAGCGTAAAAGTGTTCAAATTCATCATACTGCCCAAAATCCCCAGGAAACTGTACTCTGGAATCATTGTTGTAGTCCAAAACTTCAACAGCACCATAACAATCGGCAATGGAATTTGAGAAGTGCATCTTAAATCCTTGTGCACAGGGAAATTTCATTACCAAAATGGCAAAGCATATAATTAGGGCTCTAAGAGACATGGTTACTCTTTAAAGATACGTTATTTTTGTCAAAAAGTTTACACTCTCTTAACAAACAGCCAATGGACAATAGGAGAACTTTATATGAGGAACTAGGAGACGAACGATTAAAACAACTACTGGATACTTTTTATGACAAAGTTTTTTCCAGTCCTGTTATCGGGCCTCTATTTGATCAAACCAATCAGGAAACTATTAAAGACAAGCAATACTGTTTTTTAACACAGTTTTTAGGTGGACCGCCTCGTTACAACGAAAAGTATGGACACCCACGGATGCGAATGCGCCATCTTCCACACAAAATTGATGAGGCTGCAAAAAACGAATGGCTTAAATTGATGAAAGAATCCATCAATACTTTAGAGTGGGATGAGCAACTTAAAAATGCACTTTATTCCTGTTTTCCAGCTGTGGCGAATCATATGCAAAATTCTTAGAATGGAATCATTTTTGTTATCTTGAGTAAAAAAAGAAACATGCGAATACTCTTGATTTTCACTTCCTTGCTCTTTTTGAGCTTTTCTTTTACTTCGACTGGGGAACCATTACAAAGTAAGGGGAACTATGTGGATTGGACTGAGGGAAAATTGAACTGGAAACAATTCAAGGGAAAAGTTCCGTCCGGAACTCCTTTTGCTGCGCTAACCTATTCGGCAATTGACTTGCAATTGGAGAGTGAAGGAAATTCACTGAGTATTTTCATTAATACCATTTTTGATCCCAAATTATCCTGGAAAAAGAAAGATGTAAATGATTACTTATTAGCGCATGAGCAGTTACATTTTGACATTACTGAATATCACAGCCGTCTTTTGCGCAAAGAATTACAATCCATTAAATTCAAATCATTTGACAGCATTGGAGATCAGGTTCAGGAGGTTTTCATGAAAATATCACAGGATGCTGATGATATGCAAGAAGAGTATGACTCAGATACGGATCACTCTAAAGTTAAACGCAAACAATTGGAGTGGAATGACAAAGTAAAATCTCTGTTGAAAGAAACAAAAGACTACGCAGACAAACGTATTCAATTAGATATTTCTTATTTGAACTAAGCAGGTTTAAACCTCAACCCCAATGATGCAAATATCATCTAGTTGTTCAAGGTCTCCTTTCCAACCTTCAAACTCTTGAGATAATTTATTTTTTTGATCATCCATTGAATCTGAGCTAATGCTCAAGAGGAACTTTTTTAAGGTATTGTATTTATATTTTTTTCCTTTTGGTCCACCAAATTGATCTGCAAAACCATCGGTAAAAGAGTACAACAAATCACCTTTATTCAATTCCAATTTCTTGGTTTCAAATGCCACTTTATTTTCCACCCAACCAATTGGTTGTTTGGTTGCTTTTAGCTCCAGTAACTCACTCTTTTTAGTAATGATATACAATGGATTATTTGCCCCACTGTACAAAAGTTCACCACTTTTTCTGTTCAAACAACAAAGGGAAATGTCCATTCCATCTTTGACATTTTCGTTACTCTTCACAAAAGTTTCTATGAGCAATTCCGTGGTTTTATCTAAAATTTTACCCGGATCACGCAATCCAAACTCATCCACTGATCGATTTAGAGCATTAGAACAAATTACACTCACCATTGCTCCAGGAACGCCATGTCCTGTACAATCGGCAGCAGCGAAATAAACCTGGCCATCTACCTCATGTACCCAATAAAAATCCCCTGCTACAATAGCCTTAGGCTGATAGTATACAAACGACTTTGGTAGCGCCTGTAAAACCACTTCCATTGAGGGTAAAATGGCCTTTTGAATCCGCTCGGCATAAGTGATACTATCTGTAATTTCTTGATTAACCACCCGCAAACGTTCTTTTTGACGTTCGGCTATATCTCTTTGCTCATTCGCCACATCCCGCTGGTGTTCTACCTGTTGTTTTTGAAACAAAATCTCCTCTGCAGCCTTTTGTTTGCTCTTATAATTACGATAGCCTAAGACGATAATTCCCAACATCAAGACCACAGCTAACAATAACCCCATTTGAATCATTTTGCTTGTAGTTTCTTTTTCTTCACGCAGTTCCTGCTCTTTTGCCTCTCGTTCAATTCTAGCCTTTTCTTTCTCTTTGGCAATTAAACTATCATGCATCACTTTTTGAGCGTAGATATTTTCATGATTCAAACGAATAATTTCTTCTCTCTGATCCATTCCAAAAAGACTGTCCCTCAAGCCATAATAAGCTCTCGAATTTTCATAAGCATTTTGGTAGTTTCGGGTTTCGGAATAAAGTCTCAACAGCTGCTCTAGAATTCGCAAATTCAGGTCGGGATGGTCATTGGCCTGAGCATATTTTTGTGACTCCAATAATATAAACTCTGCAGCACGATATTGTTTTAAGGCTACAAGTGCTTTTCCTACGTTAATCTTGCTTTCGTAAATGCTCGTTTCTACATAAGGAGTTGCCGATTCACGAAGTTCCAGTCCCTTTTGAAAATAAAGTAAAGCAGAATCATATTCTTCCATTTTGTAGAACATAGAGCCCATATTGTTATAACTCTGCCCCATTCCAAAATCATCCCCTTTTTCCCTTCTTATAGCCATGCATTTTTGGTGATAAAACAAGGAGGAATCAAACTCATACAATTCGGTATAAGCTAAGGCCACATTATTGTAAAAAGCTTCTATTCTCTCAGCTCCTTCCAGTTGATGATAGACAACTGCTTTTTTGAAAGCATCTACCGATTTATCATATTCCTCAAAACGAAGGAATATTACTCCCATCATGTTATTAATTCGGACCTTTTGTCCAGGGTTGGTTCCATTTTCAATAAGAAGCGCCTGATTAAAATTATCCAGGGCGGCAGGACCATTCTCAAAGTGATAGTACATCACTCCAATCTTCATCAGTGATTGAGCAATTAAGGTATCATTCCCAATTGCAGAAGCGATCTCTTTTGCCTCAGTTAAATGTCTAAGACATTCCACAGAATTTTCGGGTTGATGAAAATAATCGGAAGCTTCGAAATGGAGTAAGATTCCCTTTACAGGATCGGTCTCCTTTTTTAAATCGAACAACACCGAATCTATATTCACCTCCTTTCCGAAAGAAGAACTTCCAAAAAGAACCAAAATTATGAGTAGAAATAAACTTTTCACTGCGCAGTGAAGTTACAAAAACTCAGTTAGCCAAGATGTTAAGAGATTACTCTCTTTAGAAAAAATGTGGTTTAGACTGTTGCCAAAATACCGTTTAAGGTTTCACTTGGTCTCATTGCAGAAGCTGTTTTATCTTCATTTGGCTCATAGTAACCATCAATATCAATAGCTGTTCCCTGTGCATCATTTAACTCAGATACAATTTGAGTTTCTTTTGATGACAACTCTTCAGCTACCGAAGTAAATTGAGATTTCAAATCAGCATCTTTATCCTGAGCGGCCAATTCCTGAGCCCAGTACATCGCCAAATAGAAATGACTTCCTCTGTTATCCAACTCTTTTACCTTACGAGATGGGGACTTATCATTTTCTAGGAATTTAGCTGTTGCATCATCCAATGTTTCAGCCAATACCTTAGCCTTTGCATTATCAAAGTTATCTCCTAAATGCTCCAAAGAAACTGCCAACGCCAGGAATTCTCCCAGTGAATCCCATCTTAAGTGACCTTCAGAAACAAATTGCTGAACATGCTTAGGAGCTGATCCTCCTGCACCTGTTTCAAACAATCCTCCTCCGTTCATCAACGGAACGATAGACAACATTTTAGCTGATGTTCCCAACTCCAAAATCGGGAATAAATCCGTCAAGTAATCTCTCAATACATTTCCAGTAACAGAGATGGTATTTTCACCTTTACCAATTCGCTCTAAAGTATAAGTACAAGCATCAATTTGACCCATAATCTTAATCTCAAGACCGTTGGTGTCATGATCAGCCAAATAGGTATTTACTTTTTTGATTAATTGAGCATCATGAGCACGACTTTCATCTAACCAGAAAACAGCAGGCCATCCCGTTGCACGAGCACGGCTTACAGCTAACTTAACCCAGTCTTTAATTGGCTCATCTTTTACCTGACACATTCTCCAGATATCCCCTTCTTCAACATCATGTTGAATTAAAACAGTCCCAGCTTCATCTGTTACCTTAACAGTTCCAGAAGCAGAAATTTCAAATGTTTTATCATGTGATCCGTACTCTTCAGCTTTTTGAGCCATTAAACCAACGTTTGGTACAGTTCCCATTGCTG